>DATCYI010000495.1:0-9530 GCA_036570385.1 Acidimicrobiales bacterium
GCGCGCCGCGATGCCGCGGCCGGCGGAGCCGTGGCTCCGTTGCGCCCCCGTCCTCGACCCGCTCCCAGCCGCAACCTGCGCTGGCTCGGCATCGCGGCCGCGGTCGCCCTGCTCGCCCTCGCGGTGCCCATGCTGGCCAACCTCGGCGGGGACGACGACGACAGCGCGGAGGTGGCCTCCGAGTCGGCGCAGGAGACCGCCGACGACAGCGCCGGGTCTGACGAGGCGTCGGGCGAGGAGAGCGCCGCCGACGAAGAGGCCTCCACCTCCGTGGCCGAGGACTCCGAGACGCTCTACGAGACCGCACCGGAGAGCCCGGCCGGCGGCAGCGCTGACACCGACAGCGCCGCGGCCGGCGAGGGCTCCACCGCCCGCACCGGAACCAGCCTCGGCACCTTCGACGACGGCGCTGCGCTCCACGACCACGTCCGCCAGCTGCTCGGCGACTCCTCCCCCACTCCCGGTACCTCCAGCGCTGGTGACGGTGCCCAGTGCGCGTCGGTCGCCGACGGCAGCGACGACCCCGCCGGCGGCGTGGCGCTCACCGGCTGGGCAGTGCTCGCCGGTCAGGAGGTGCGGGTGACGGTGATCGAACGAGGCGACGGCAGCCGGACCATGACAGTGGCCGACCCGGCGCAGGACTGCGCCGAGCTGCTCGTCACCGAGCTCGATCCCTGACCTGCTGAGCCGATCCCCGGCGCAGGCCCGCGGTGCGCAGCCCTGCCGCCACGGCGGCGAGCGCGGCGGCGACCCACACGAGGTCCTTGACCGGCTCCAGGCCCTCACCGGCGTCGATCCAACCGGCCCAGGCGATGCCGCCCGCGGCGAGCGATGCGGTCAGGACGGCGATCAGCAGGTGCCGCGACCGGCCGACGCCCACCACCAGCTCACCGAGCACCAGGCCGAACAGGGGGCCGGCCACGAACGGAAGCGCTCCGTCGAACTCGTACTCGCCCAGGATCAGCGCGCCCAGCGCGGCGACCAGCGCCGCGAGCACGAGAGCGAGACCGATTCGTAGCGCCACGACCTCACCGTACTGGCCGAGCTTTCTGCGACGTACCACTAGTGTCGACGGGATGGTCAGCGATCGTCCCCCTGCCGCCAAGGACCACATCACCGTGGACGACTGGCCTGCGCAGGCTGCCGACACCATCGAGCGCGTCGTCGGCAGTGTCCGCGACAAGACCACCGGCCCGGCCATCACCGCGGCCCGCGCCGTCGTCTACGGCACCTTCGCTCTGTTCGTCGGGCTCATGGTCGCGGTGCTGTTCAGCGTGGTGCTGGTGCGGATCCTCGACGTCTACCTCCCCTCCGCAGTGTTCGGCGACGAGCACGTCTGGGCCGCCCACGGCCTCGTCGGGCTGCTGTTCACGATCGCCGGCGCCTTCCTGTGGTCGAAGCGCACCGCCCGCCCCGACTGAGAGCTGGTCGCTGGCGCACCCGGACGGAATGCCGCCGTCCGGCCCGCTGTTCCCCAGAGCATCCCCCTGCTGCTGAGAGGCACGAATGAGCACTCCTGATGTCCACGACGTCGTAATCGTCGGGTCCGGTCCCGCCGGGCTCACCGCGGCGGTCTACACCGCTCGCGCCAACCTGGCCCCGCTGGTGATCGAGGGAGAGCCCTCGTCCACGTCGGACCAACCGGGTGGCCAGCTGATGCTCACCACCGAAGTCGAGAACTTCCCCGGCTTCCCCGAGGGCATCATGGGCCCCGAGCTGATGATGCGCTTTCGCGAGCAGGCGCTGCGCTTCGGCGCTGACATCCGCACCGAGAAGGTCACCCGCGTCGACCTCTCCGCCCGCCCCTTCGGCGTCTGGGTCGGCGACCCTGACGCCGCCGAGCCCACCTACCGGGCCCGGTCCGTGATCGTGTCCACGGGCGCCCAGTCGCTCATGCTCGGCCTCGAGAACGAGGGCCGGCTGATCGGCCACGGCGTCTCGACCTGCGCCACCTGCGACGGCTTCTTCTTCCGGGACCACACCATCGCCGTCGTCGGCGGCGGCGACTCAGCGGTGGAGGAGGCCACCTTCCTCACCAAGTTCGCCAGCAAGGTCGTGATGCTCGTGCGCCGCGACGAGCTCCGGGCCAGCAAGATCATGCAGGATCGGGCCTTCAACAACCCCAAGATCGAGATCCGCTGGAACACGGTGGTCACCGAGATCGTGGGCGACACGAAGCTCGAGCACGTGATGGTGCAAGACGTCGCCACCGGAGAGACCTCCCAGCTCGACGTGAGCGGCCTCTTCGTGGCCATCGGCCACAAGCCCAACACCGACCTCGTGAAGGGCCAGCTGGAGCTCGAGGACAACGGCTATCTGGTCACGGGCCAGTGGGGCGGCGCATCGACGACCAACGTCGAGGGCGTGTTCGCCTGCGGCGACGTGCAGGACCACACCTACCGCCAGGCCATCACCGCCGCCGGTTCGGGCTGCGAGGCCGCCCTGGACGCGGAGCGCTGGCTCGAGGCCCAGCACGACTGACCCACATCCTCTCCGACGAACACCCGTTCGGGTGTCCGCCGGGGGGTGGGATGGGAATGCCATCGGAGGCCGCGTGGTTGCAGGCTGTACCAACGACGAGAAGGATCGATGACGATGCCCACCACACTGACCGATGCCACCTTCGATGAGGAGATCGCCGGTTCGACCGAGCCCGTCCTCGTGGACTTCTGGGCCGAGTGGTGCGGGCCGTGCAAGATGATCGCCCCGATCCTCGACGAGATCAGCACCGAGCAGGCCGGCAAGATCAAGATCGCCAAGCTCAACGTCGACGACAACCCCGACATCGCCCGGCGCTTCGACGTGATGAGCATCCCCACGCTCATCGTGTTCCAGGGCGGCCAGCCCGTGAAGCGCATGGTCGGCGCCAAGGGCAAGGGCCAGATGCTCGAGGAGCTCAGCGACTTCATCTGAGTCGGTGTCGAGGGTGGTCGAGGGTGCCTCACCCTCTATCCGATCCTCCTGACGCACCGGCCTGCACGGGGCCCTCTACCACTCCCGAGCAGGTTCTCCACAAGGTTCCACACAGGTTGTGGACAACGTAAACCTTGGGTTCAGGACGCAGGCCCTCGACATCGAGTCGAGGGTCTGCGCCGCGTCTGGGGCCCAGCTTCCTCGGGCGCTACTCGGCAGGCGGGCGGGGCTCGGTCATGGCCCGGTAGATCCGCTCGAGGTCCTCGAGGCCGGCGAACTCCACCACGACCTTGCCTCGTCCGTTGCCGGCGGCCATGGAGATCTTCACCCGGGTGTCGAGGTGGTCGGCCAGCAGCTCCTCGAGCTCCAGGAGGCCGGGCGGGCGCAGGCGCTTCGACGCGGTGCCGCCAGCAGGCGCAGGGGCGTCTCCTGCGGTGTCAGCAGCCGCCTCCGCCGCCTCGTTGTGACGCCGGACCGCCTCCTCGGCTTCTCGCACCGAGAGGCCGTCGGCCAGGATCTTCTTGGCCAGCTGCTCCTGGTAGGCCCGATCCGGGGTGCCGAGCAGCGCTCGGGCGTGGCCGGCGGCCAGCTCGTTCTCGGCGACCAGCCGCTGGATCGTCGGGGGCAGCTGGAAGAGCCGCAGGGTGTTGGTGACCGCAGAGCGGGACTTGCCGACCTTCTGGGCGACCTGCTCCTGGGTGAGGGAGAAGTCCTCCATCAGCTGCTGGTAGGCGGCCGCCTCCTCGAGGGCGTTGAGGTCCTCACGGTGGAGGTTCTCGACCACCGCCTGCTCGAGGGACGCGATGTCATCAGCGGTGCGGACGATCACCGGGATCGAGGGGAGCCCGGCGCGCTTGGCTGCCCGCCAGCGCCTCTCCCCCGCGATCAGCTCGAAGCGCTCGTCAGCCAGCTCGCGCACGAGGATGGGCTGGAGCACGCCCAGCTCCGCCACCGAGGCAGTGAGGCTCGCCAGCGACTCCTCGTCGAAGTACCGGCGGGGCTGGTTGGGGTTCGGGCTTATCGAGCCCACAGGGACCTCTCTGAGCCCCGTACCAGCCTCTCCAGTGATGTCTGTGGGGATCAGGGCCCCCAGGCCCCTACCCAGCCCGCTGCGGCGCGCCACCGCTCACCTCCTTGGCCAGTTCCCGGTAGGCAATGGCGCCCCGGGAGCTCGAATCGAACGCGATGATCGGCTGCCCGAAGGACGGTGCCTCCGAGAGCCGGACCGTGCGCGGGACCACGTTGCGGCAGACCTTGTCGCCGAAGTGGGCCCGCACCTCGTTGACCACCTGGTCGGACAGCTTGGTGCGCGCGTCGTACATCACCAGGATGATCGCGCTCACCTCCAGCACCGGGTTGAGGTTCTTCTGCACGAGGTTGACGTTGCGCAGCAGCTGTCCCAGACCCTCGAGCGCGTAGTACTCGCACTGGATCGGGACGACCACCTCGGTGGCCGCCGCCAGCCCGTTCACGGTGAGGAGACCGAGCGAAGGCGGGCAGTCGATGAGCACGAAGTCGTAGTCGTCACGCACCTCGTCGAGCGCCCGCTTGAGGCGCTGCTCCCGGCTGAACGCCGGGACGAGCTCGATCTCGGCGCCTGCTAGGTCGAGGGATGACGGTGCGCAGAACAGGTTCCGGACCGATGTCGCCTCGACGCAGTCCTCGATGGGCAGGTCGTGGAGGATGACGTCGTACATCGACCCCTGCAGGTCCCGGATGTTGATCCCGAGGCCCGTGCTGGCGTTGCCCTGCGGATCGAGGTCGACCACGAGCACGCGGTAGCCGATGTCTGCCAGGCACGCCCCCAGGTTGACGGCCGTCGTCGTCTTGCCGACGCCACCCTTCTGGTTGGCCACCGCCATGATCCGCGGCAGCTCGCGCCGGAACGGGCTCGGCGGAGCTTCGTCCTCTGCCGCGGGCGGAGCCTCAGCCTCGACCGCGCCCGCATCCGAGTCGAGCGAGTCGACCGCAACCGCGTCCACGACCTCGGAGACCTCCGCGGGTTGCGTCGGTGAAGGCGCGAGCTCGTCGACCGTCGGAAGGTCCCGCGCGCCGGGAAGCGGTGCGCGACCGGCCGACGTCGGCTCAGCTGCGCTCGGGGATTGCGTTGGTGACGAATCTCCCGATGGGGTGTCGGTGCCGCCGTTCGGAGCCTCGATTTCGCCTCGATCGGCCTCGATCGCGCCGCGCCCGGGGCCCGACTCAGCATCGGATCCGCGGTCGGTGTCGTCGGCTGATCCCAGACCCTCATCGGTGGTGTCGGCCCCGGGCGACATCACCGCCGCGGCGACGTCCGACGCCTCGACCACGCTCGCCGAGATCGCGGCCTCCGAAGCCCCGTCGGCCCCCGCCCCCGAAGCAGCGTCCGAGCCAACCTCACCGGGAGCGGAGCGCTCAGCGGATGGGTCAGCGTCGGAGCGATCGCCCTCACCAGCCCCGCCGGGCTCCTCCGCAGGATCTGCCTGAGCAGCATCAGGCGCCGCAGGAGCCTCAGGCGCCGAAGACGCTGGCGCCGAGCCATCCTCAGCGAACGCAGACGAAGGTCGATCCGCCTCACGAGCACCACCGAACTCCTCGGGTTCGGTGATAGGCGGTGCGGCTGCCCGCTCCTCCCCCACGTCGGAGCTCAGCTCCGAAGCGTTCCCCGGCTCGGCCTCAGGCTCGGACAGGGCGCCAGACGGCTCCTCGACGGGCTCGGCCGGCTCTGTGGCCCTCGTTGGGTCTTCTACGCTGACGGCCGAATCCTCAGCGCCAGCGCCGGCATCGCCCTCACGGAGCGGCTCACCGGCGCCGGGGGAGTGCTCCTCGACCACCGGCGAAGGCGGCCCCCCGGAGGGGACCGTGACCGAAGGCGTCTCGAACTGGTGCCCCGGCTCTTCGGGCACGGGATCCGCTGCCACCGTGCCGCCTTCAGGACGGAAGGCTTCCGACTCGCCCATCCGCTCGTCTACCGCGTCAGGTCCAGCTTGACCGGAGTCCGTCTCCGCCGGGGAGCCACCCCGCTCGTCCTCGCCTGTGTCGGATTCCGACGTTGACTGCTCTTCCCGCAGCCGCTCGAAGATGGCTCGGCCGCGAGCGGTCAGATCATCGGACGACTCGGTCACCGGTGCATCCTGGCCCCTGGGCCATGACGATGCAAGGACACACCCCTAAAACCCTCAACTACCGGACGCGGAGGCTAGGTGTTCCACGTGAAACCTCGAGCAGCGCGGGCCATGCATCGGAAAGGTGTTTCACGTGAAACGTGCTTCGAATAGTGCCGGCATCGCCTCAGGAGAGCGCCAAGCCCCAGTGGGCAAGTTTCACGTGAAACGTTCCCGAGCGGCGACGACCGCCCGCGTCAGAAGAGCGGCCGCTTGGCCGGAACTCCGATGCGGCGGGGATACCGGTCGGGGCACTCATCGACCTGCTCGATGATCTGCACGGCGTGGCTGTCGTCAGGTCGGGCCCGGGGAGCCATGCCCAGCATCGCTAGACCGTCCTCGGGCCACCGATCCAGGGCCTCTGGCGGCTCACTGACGACGAGCAGGCCGCCCGCCCGCAGCAGGGGAGCGGCGCACTCGGCGGTGGCAGCAGGCGGCCCGAAGCTCCGAGCGATGACCGCATCGACCACCCGACGCATCTCGCCCCGCCCGATCTCCTCCGCACGCCCCTCCACGACCTCCACCCGCTCATCGGCACCCAGGGCCTCGACCGCCTCCCGCAGGAAGGCGCAGCGCTTTGCCATGGCGTCCAGCAGCACAACGGAGAGCTCGGGCCGCTCGACCACGAGAACCAGCCCAGGCACGCCCCCACCGCTGCCCAGGTCGACGACGCGGCCCGTCACGCCCTCAAGAGCGTCCAGGAAGCCCTGTGCGTGCCGCACGTGGTCCTCGACAGGCCCCGGCCCCAGGAACCCCAGTCGACGAGACCGCTCCAGCACCGAGACGAGCGCACCATCAGGCATCCCAGCATCCTGGCCCCCACCAACCCCCCAGTCGAGTCCATCTGCCGCCGCCCGACTACCAGGGACCTCCAGGCGTCCAAACCCGGGAGGCGTCGCGGGGAGGGTCGGCACCGGGTAGAGCCTGGGCCTGCACCACGAGGGGGCCGAGACAATCAACGCGCCAAGGCCGCCTGGTCCCAACCCCCAAGAGGAGTCGAGGGGAGGATGGGTACCGGGTAGAGCCCGGGCGTGCCTGCCCGGGCGGCCGGTGCCCGTCCGCCCCGGCAGCACAAGACGAGGCGGTCGAGCAACGCGCGATAGCGAGGCAAAACGAAGAAGGCCGCCCCGTGGGGCGGCCTCCTTGCGTAGTGGACGGTGGGTCAGTCGGGGAGGATGACGACCCGGCGGCGGGTGTCCTCGCCCTCGGACATCGTGCGCACGCCGTCGATCTCGTTGACGGTGTCGTGCACGACCTTGCGGTCGGGCGGGCTCATGGGCTCGAGCGCCTTCTGCACGCCGGAGGAGACGACGTCGGCGGCGATCTGCTGCACGAAGCGCTGGAGGGCCTCCTTGCGGCGCTCCCGGTAGCCACCCACGTCGACCCGGATGCGGGCGTGAGTCTCGCCGGGGAGGTGGCGCTGCAGGACGCTGCGGGACAGCTCCTGGACGGCCTGGAGGGTCTGGCCCTTCGGGCCGATCAGGAGGCCGAGGTCGTCGCCGGTGACGGCGAGCTCGACGGCCCCTTCCTCGGCGGGCGTCACGCTCACGTCGCCGTCGAGCCCGAAGGCGTCGAGCAGATCGGTGAGGAACGTCTGGACCACCTCTCCCTGTGCGACCAGCTCTTCCTCTGTCATCTTCTTGCTCTCCTCGTCGTGATCGATCCCGCGGTCGCGGCTGCGCCCGCCGCCTCCTCGCCGCCCGCCGCCGGAGCGGTCGCGGTCGGGGCTGGTGCGGCCCTCGGCCTTGGCAGCCGGCTTCTCTTCGCTCTGCTCCGACTGGGCGGGAGCTTCGGCTGCGTCCTCGGCGGCGTCGGCGCCCTGGGCTGCGGCCTTGGGCTTGCGATCGCCGGAGCGGGCGGGACCCTTGCCGCGGCCCTTGCGGTCACGGCGCTCGACCTTCGGTCGAGGCTGGGTGGGGCGAACCCGCGCCCGCACCCGGGCATCGCCGCGCGTGCGTCCGAACAGCCCGGTGCGTGGCTCCTCGAGCACCTCGAACTCTGCGTCCTGCTCGTCCACGCCGAGCTGGTCGAGGGCTACCTCCTTGGCATCCTCGATGGTCCTGCCTGTGGTCTCAACCCACTCCATGTGTGGCCTTCCTCGAGATCAGATCGTCTGGTGCTGCGCTGTGCTCGACCGAGCGGAAGCTCGGCGTGGCTACTTGCGCTTCTTCTTCTTCTTCGACCGGTTGGCGTTGCCGCTGGTGCGGGACGTCGGGGCCGGCGGGCCCTTGGGCCCAGCCTCGACCGACGCCTTCGCCGGGGTCTTGGCCACGGTCTTCGAGCCCTTGGTGGGCCTCGTGGGGGTGTCGTCGGTGGCGGTGACCTCGCGAGCCTTGCGGCCGAACTTCGGAAGCTCGGGGCCGCCGTGCTCGGCGTTGAGGGCCTTGGCCTCGGCGGCGGCCTTGCGGGCCTGGGCGCCGAGCGAGTCTTCGCCGTGGTAGAGGGTTCGGGTGATGTAGTGCTGCATCCCGATGCGGTAGAGGTTCGACGTGACGAAGTAGACGACCAGAGCGGCCGGCGACACGAAGGCGAACACCACGAACATCAGCGGCATGATCCGCATGAGCATCTTCTGCTGGGGCGGGACCTCGGCATCGGGGTTGCGGCCCTGGATCTGCCTCTGCTGGTAGTACGAGCTCACCGCCACGACGGCGACCATCCCGACGTGAGGCAGACCGTGGAAGAAGCCCTCGCTGAGCGCCGCGCTGGAGCTCTCGGCCAGGTTCACGCCGAAGGACATCATCTCCTCGGCGCCGCTCAGGTTCTGGAACAGCTTCGAGCCCTCGTCGAGGTACTTCGGGACGAACGTCTCGGACCCCTCGGGCATGCGGGTGAGGCCGCGCACCACGTTGTAGAGGATCATGAAGATCGGGGCCTGCAGGAGCATCGGCAGGCAGCCGCCCAGCGGGTTGAGCTGGTTCTCCTTGTAGAACGCCATCAGCTCCTCGTTGAGCTTCTGGCGGTCGTCCTTGTACTTCAGCTGCAGGCGCCGCATCTCGGGCTGGAGCCGCTGCATCTGGATCATGCTGCGGGTGCCCTTGAGGGTGAAGGGCGTGGTCACCACCATCACGATGAGGGTGAGCATGGCGATCGAGATCGCGTAGTTCGGCACCAGGTCGTAGAAGAAGCTGAGCACCTGGGCGATGAGCTCGAAGAGGCCGTCGAACATCAGTTCGCCTTTCCGGTCGGGACCGGGTCCCAGCCCTTGCCACCCCAGGGGTGGCAGCGGCCGAGGCGCCGGACGGTGAGCCACGAGCCGCGGAGCGCGCCGTGGCGCTCCAGGGCCTCGAGGGCATAGGTCGAGCAGCTGGGGTCGAAGCGGCACGGCGACGGCCGGCCGGCCCCGATCCAGCGGTAGGAGCGCACGAGGGCGTGCAGCGCCCTGGCCGGCAGGCTCACGCCGAACCGGCCTTGGTGGCCTCGGCTACTGCCTCGGCGGTGCGGGCCACGAGCTGCGGCCACGGGGAGCGGGCC
>DATCYI010000496.1:0-2603 GCA_036570385.1 Acidimicrobiales bacterium
GCCCTGCTGGCCGCGTTCGACTGGGAGCCCGCGACGCTGGAGCACCTGGCGGTCCGCAGCGGGCTGTCGATACCCGAGCTGTCGCTGGCCCTGGAGGAGCTGCAGGCCGCCGGTTGGGTCGGCGCAGCCGGCGGTTGGTACGAGCGGATCGGGGCGGCACGATGATCCCTTCGACCCATGGGCATCCCGTGTCGCCCGCGGGGCGCGGCGGTACCGTGACCGGATGGGCTGGGAGGAGCGGGACTTCCTGGGTTCGCTCACCTCGGTGGCGTCCCGAACGATCGATGCCTACCGCCGCGACCTCGCCGCGTTCGTGGTGTGGGCCGAGCGGGGCGGGCTCAGCGGTCCCGGCTCCGTCGACCGGCTCGTGCTGCGCCGCTACATCGCCAGCCTCTCCACCCGTCGCTACGCCCGGCGCTCCATCGCCCGCAAGGCCTCGACCCTCCGCCGCTACTTCTCGTGGTGCGCCCGCACCGGACGCGTCCCGGTCGACCCGTCGGCCGGGCTCTCGGTGCCCCACGGCGACGGTCGGCTCCCCAGGGTGCTCAAGCAAGAGGAGCTCACCGCCCTGCTCGACGCGCCGCCCGTGGGCGCCCCTGGAGCGCCGGGGGTGCGAGCGCGCGACGACGCCGTGCTCGAGGTGCTCTACGGGAGCGGCCTGCGGATCGGTGAGCTCTGCTCGCTCGACATCGGCGACCTCGACCTCGGCAGGGGTCGCGCCACGGTCTGGGGCAAGGGCGGCAAGCAGCGCGCCGTGCCCCTCAGCGAGCCGGCGGTCGACGCCCTGCGAGCTTGGATCGAGCGGGGCCGCGGCCACCTGCTCACCGACGGGTCTCCTCCCGAGGCGCTGTTCCTCAACCGCCGCGGGTTGCGCCTCACGCCTCGCGACGCCCGGCGCGTGCTCGACCGCAGGGCCGCGTCGCCCACGCATCCACACGCTCTCCGGCACACCTTCGCCACACACCTGCTCGACGGCGGCGCCGACCTCCGAGCGGTGCAGGAGCTCCTCGGCCACGCCGATCTCGCCACCACTCAGCGGTACACTCATGTCAGCCGCGAGCGGCTACGCGCCGTGTACGACGCCACCCACCCACGGGCCTAGGGGCGATCCCTTGACCAGCGAGCAACCTGACCTCGACATCGACGCCCTGTGGGCCGACTACAAGAGCGCGGGCACGCGAGAGCTGCGCGACCAGCTGATCGTGCACTACTCGCCGCTCGTGAAGTACGTCGCCGGGCGCGTGGGCACGGGCCTGCCGCAGAACGTCGACCAGGCCGATCTCGTGTCCTACGGCATCTTCGGGCTCATCGACGCCATCGAGAAGTTCGAGCCCGACCGCGGCTTCAAGTTCGAGACCTACGCGATCGCCCGGATCAAGGGCAACATCCTCGACGAGCTCCGCTCGATCGATTGGGTGCCTCGCTCCGTGCGGGCCAAGGCCAGGGCCATCGAGAAGGCCTACTCCACGCTCGAGGGCAAGCTGCACCGCACGCCCACCGACGCCGAGCTGGCCGACGAGCTCGACCTCACCGACGAGCAGCTCCAGGCCACCCTCGGCCAGATCTCCTTCACCGGTCTCGTCGCCCTCGACGAGATGCTCTCCGGAGGTGAGCGCGGCGACGCGGCCACCCTCGGCGACACCATCGCCGACCAGGGCGAGGGTCCGGTGGCCGCCTACGAGGTGGAGGAGATGCGCGAGATCCTCGCCGACGCCATCAGCAGGTTGCCCGAGCGCGAGAAGGTCGTGCTCTCCCTCTACTACTACGAGGGCCTCACCCTCGCCGAGATCGGTTCGATCCTCGGGGTGACCGAGAGCCGGGTCTGCCAGATCCACACGAAGTCGGTCATCCAGCTCCGCTCGCGCCTCGCGGCGTCCGAGCGCGAGCCCGCCTGACCCGGCCAGCACCTCCTCCCTAGCCGCGCCAGCGGCTTAGCGGCCCCGGCCGCCCGCCTTCCCCCTCTGTGCTCCGTCGCGCCCATGAGGGGGAGGCCCAATGCCTCACCGCGTCAGGCGTCGCCGCTCCCGGCGGCTCGCCCCGTTCGTCTTCACAGCTCTCGCGGTGCTCGCCTCGACGCTCACCGCTCCCGCAGCCGCGGCGCCCGGCGACCCGCCCGGCTACGTCCCACCCGTCGACGCCCCGGTGGCCGACCCGTTCCGAGCGCCCGAGCGGCCCTACGGAGCCGGGAACCGGGGGCTGCAGTACGACACCGAACCGGGAACCGAGGTCCGAGCCTCGTCGGGCGGCCGGGTCACCTTCGCGGGCTCCGTGGCCGGCACGCGCCACGTCACGATCCTGCACCCCGACGGGCTCCGGACCTCGTACTCGTTCCTCGACGACGTCGCGGTGGTGGTCGGCCAGCGGGTCGAGCAGGGCGACGTCGTCGGCACCACCGTCGACGACCTCCACCTCGGCGCCCGGCTCGGCGATGCCTACCTCGATCCGGCTGCCCTCTTCGAGGGCGGCCCGCCGCAGGTCCACCTCGTGCCGTTCGAAGACCCGCCCGGGCCCGGACCGACAGGTGAGCGCAGCGCGCTGCGCCAGCTGGTGGGCGGCATCGGAGGTGCCCTCGGTGGCCTCGGCGACGCCATCGGCGGGGCGGG
>DATCYI010000497.1:0-1657 GCA_036570385.1 Acidimicrobiales bacterium
TGAGCAACGGCCCGATGCGATGTGGCCTCGCCGCTACCCGCCGTCGACGTGCGAGTGCTCGACGGCAGGCTGGAGCTACGTCTACGCGATCTCGAGAAGGGAGCGGCATGAGCCCCGACGCCATCACGACCGAGATCGACATCGCCGGCGCCAACTGCCCCTGGTGCTTCAACGAGACACTTGACCGGCTCCGCGCCGAGCCCGGCGTCGTGGACGCACGAGCATCGATGAGGGGGCAGTGTCTGCGGATCGAGCATCGTGGGCTGCCGACCCAGGCGCTGGTGGATCTCGTCCGCCGCCACCTCCACGGCGCGGCGCTGTCCTCGTCCGAACCCGTGATGGTCGAGATCGACGCACACGAAGCGGCGCTGCACTGCACCCACGGGCACCCGTAGCGTCACGGCACCCGGGTCTCCGCCGCCCCGGTCCGACTCGTAGCGCCGTTGCAAAATATCTAGAGCGTGCTAGAACAATTGGGCACGAGAAGAGGAGCCGCTATGCGTAGGTTCTCGTTCCGCCCGGCGCTCACGTTGCGAGGGCGGACCTTCAAGGGCTTGCGGGGCTGGGCCGGCAAGCCCCTGCACCCTCCGCTCACCGACGTTCCTGTCGGGGCCTACATGCTGGCCGCCGCGTTCGACGTCATCTCCTTTGCCGGCGGCGACGACCAGGCGTGGGCCCGCGACTTCTACCGTGCAGCGTCGTTCGCCCTCATCGGTGGCGCCATCGTGTCGGTGTTGGCGGCGCTGACCGGGTTCTGGGACTGGCTGCGCTCCACCGAGAGAGGCACCCAGGCACGCCGCACCGCCAACGCGCACGCGTGGACGATGATCACCGTCACCATCTTGGTGATCGCCGGGATCGCCGTGCGGGCGCTCGCCTACTGGGACGAGCCCGCGACACCGGCGCTCGCGCTTGTCCTGACCCTGGCCGCCGCGGCGCTCACCTTCCTCGGCGGCACCCTCGGCGGGTCGCTCGCCTACGACTACGGCTTCAACGTCGAAACCGCCGGCGACCACCCCGTCTGGCACCAGTCGGAGACCGACGTGCTCCCCGGCGACAGGCACACCGCATGAGCAGGGACGAGAACGAACGGCCCCGCTCGGTACGGACCATGCGATGAAGCGCGTCCTCGTCGGTGTCGACGGCTCCGATGCAGCCGACGCCGCCCTCGGTTGGGGCGGGAGGCTGGCGCATGCGGTCGGGGCTGAGGTCGTGGTGGCCAGCGTCTTCGGCCCGGTGCAGGCGGAGGTCTCACCGGAGAAGTACGAGGAGCTGAAGGACGAAGCCGGCCGCCGACTCGCGGTGGAGTGGTCGGGCCCGCTCGCCGGTAGCGGCGTGCCGCACCGGCCGCTGCTCCTCACAGGTCCCCCCGACGCGCTCCTCGAGGCAGCTGAGCAGGAGGACGCATACCTCGTCGTCGTGGGGCCTCGTGGCCACGGCGGCTTTGCCCGGCTGCACATCGGGAGCGTCGCTCACCACCTGGCTCACCACACCACCCGGCCTCTGGCCATCGTTCCCGCCCCCGGCGCTCTCGACGGGTTCGACCGCATCGTCGTAGGCGTCGACGGGTCCGATGGCAGCACCCAAGCCGTGCGCTGGTGCGCCGAGGTGGCGCGCGCGACCGGCGCCGAGGTCGTCGCCGTGTACGCGTTCGAGC
>DATCYI010000498.1:0-6512 GCA_036570385.1 Acidimicrobiales bacterium
GCCGCCGCGAACCCCGCAGCTGAAGGCGATCTGCTGGACCTGGCTGGTCGGGCGAACCTCCATGAGCTGCGCGACGCGGCGCTGCGGGCCAAGGCCGCGGCTGACCCTGACGACGCCGAGCGCCACCGTCGCCAGCGCAAGGAGCGGCGTCTCACCCGCTACACCGACGCCGAGGGCGCACGACACCTCAACATCCGTGGCCCGATCGCGGACGTCGCCGCGTTCGAAGCCGAGCTCAACCGTCGCCTCAGCGACCTCATCCGCCAGCGCCCCTCCGGCGAGCCACTCGAGAGCCGCGACGCCATGGCCTTCGACGCCGCCATCGACATGGCCCAACGCTCCCAACGCGCCGACGACCGCTCCGGCTCAGGCGCTGCCGAGGCCGGGCCCGACACCGACATCGACGGCGCTGCTCCCGCACGTGCGGGCGGTGGTCGGCGGGGCCAGCCTGCGCCGCAGCACCTGGCCCTGCTGCGTCTCGACGTGGCCGCCCTGTGGCGTGGCTACGTGCAGGGCGACGAGCTCTGCGAGGTCGCCGGCCTCGGCCCCATCCCCGTCGAAGCCGCCCGCCGTCTCCTAGGCGACGCCGTCCTCAAGCTCATCATCACCAAAGGCCAAGCCGTCGCCCACGTCACCTCCCTCACCCGCGGCCCCACCCAAGCCATGCGCTACGCCCTGCTGTGGACCTCACCCACCTGCACCGTCGAAGGCTGCACCCGGACCATCGTCGAACACGACCACCGCTACGGCGCCGAATACCAGCACACCCGCCACACCCGACTCGACGAGCTCGACCGCCTCTGCCACCCCCACCACGACCTCCACACCCACCACCACTGGGCCCTCATCCGCGGCACCGGCAAACGCCCGATGGTCCCCCCACACGACCCCCGACACCCCGCCAACACCACCTCTGCCGGCGCCGCCCGCGCCGCACCCACCCAAGTCCCAACGCCGACCGGGCCCGCCCCCGCCGCACCCTCCGAGGCGCCAACCACATCGCTGCCCCCCTCGCCCGCGAGTCCGACCGCCCGAGCCGGTCCCGTCGCGCCACCAGGAAGCCCGGATCACGCGGCGCCCTCCGCAACGCCAGCCACGGCCGGCGCGCGGCCAGCTCCCGCCGCCGGAGCGAGTGAAGGGCCACCGACCAGCGCCAGCGACCCCGCAGTGCAGGCCCAGCTCCGCTCCGACATCGACCAGGCCATCGAACGTCGATCGCGGGCCATGCGCACCCAAGCCGCTGCCGGTCGCCCCGCCTGAGAGCCAACCCTCCGATGAGCGCACCCCTACCCGCCCCGCAACGCCCCGCCGACGGGGATTGTCGCTCCAACGCTGGACAGATCGGCCAAGCCGTCCATGGCCCACCCGGGAGTTGTCGCTCCGACGCTGGACAGATCGACTCGGGCCGTCCGTGGCCGGGGCGGGGCGGTTGTCGCTCCAACGCTGGACACATCGACAAGGACCTCCGTGGCCAGGCCCGCAGTTGTCGCTCCAACGCTGGACAGATCGCAGCCAGCGAGTGGAGCCGAACAGACGACGAAGACCGCAACAGGAGACCCACGATGGACCTGCGACCGACAAGCGGACGCGAGCTCCGCTACACGCTCACGATCGTGCTGGCCGACGTCCGCCGCACGCTCACGGTGCCGGAGCTGCTCGAAGCGCTGAACCGCCTCGGCCTGACCGCAGCGGGCCGCCCGGCGAAGACGATCTCGGACGCGCTGCGCTGGGAGGTGCGAAAGGGCCGGGTGGTCCAACTAGCACGAGGCCGCTACCGGACGGGCCGCATCCCGCGCTCGACCCTGTGGTGGATCCGACAGCAGATCGCCGCCGCGGCGGATGCGCAGTAGCCCGCGTGTCGGCCACGGCATGTGGCAACCTCTGGCCAGGGCGGGCCGAGCCTTGGAGGAAGCGCTGGTGCGGAAGCTGGCTGTCGTCGTCACACTGGCGCTGCTGGGCGCCCTGACCGCGCTTGCCGCACCCGGCGGTGCCGCCGCGGAGCTGGCGGGCGGGCAGCTGTTCGTCGCCTCCCTCGAGGCCGGCCAGGAGGTGCCGGCCACCGACGCCACCGGGTCCGGCGCCGCATCCTTCGCCTACGACGAAGCCGCCGGCGAGGTCGCCTTCGTGCTCGGCACCTACGACCTGACCGACGTCACCGCCGCCCACATCCACATCGGCGGGCCCGGCGAGAACGGGCCCCACGTGGCCAACCTGTTCGGCGAGGTGGAGGACGGGGTCACCCGTGACGGCACGCTGGCCCGAGCCACGCTCGACGACGCCTCGGTGCTCGAGGTGGTCGACGATGACACCGACGAGGTGACCTTCGACGGCACCGTCGCCGCCCTCGTGGCCGCGATCACGGCCGGCGAGGCGTACGTGAACGTCCACACCGCCGAGCACCCCGACGGCGCCATCCGGGGCCAGATCGCACCGGTCGACCTCACCGAGGCACCGGCCTTCGGCGACGTCGACGGCACCTTCCACCAGGCGTCGATCGAGGCGCTCTCGGCTGTCGGCATCATCCGGGGCCGCACGACCACCAGCTTCGACCCCGGCTCCGCGCTGACCCGTGGCCAGATGGCGGCGCTCATCGACCGGGCGCTGCACCTGCCCGACACGGCGACCGACCCGTTCACCGACGACGAGACCTCACCGTTCGAGGCGTCGATCAACCGCCTCGCAGCGCAGGGCATCTCCCTCGGCCGCACCGCCACCACCTACGCGCCGGGCGACCTCGTCACCCGAGGCCAGATGGCCAGCTTCCTGGCCCGGGCGCTCGGGCTCACCGGGGGCGCCGGCCTCGACCTGTTCCCTGACGCCGGCCCCGCCCACGGTGAGAGCATCGACGCTCTTGCCGTGGCCGGCATCACCGCCGGCACCAGCGCCACCACGTTCTCGCCGTCGAGGCAGGTCAACCGGGCCCAGACGGCCACGTTCCTCGCCCGCGCCCTCGGCTGGGTGGCGCCCACGCCCCCGGTCGCCACCACCCTCACCGTGCTGCACAACAACGACGGCGAGTCGGCGGTGCTGCCCCGCGGCGACGAGGGTGGCGCCGGCCGCTTCGTGGCGGCCGTCGACGCCGCCAAGGCCCAGGCGGAGGCCGACACCGACGGCGTCGTGATGCTGTCGTCGGGCGACAACTTCCTCGCTGGGCAGTCCTTCGCCGCCAGCCAGGAGACCGGCGAGTACTACGACGTCCGTCTCCTCGAGCGCATCGGCTACGACGCCATCGCCCTCGGCAACCACGACTTCGACTTCGGGCCCGACGTGCTCGCCGAGTTCATCGGCGCCTACACCGAGCCGCAGACCTACCTGTCGGCCAACCTCGACTTCGCCGCCGAGCCCGAGCTGCAGGCCCTCGTCGACGCCGGCACCATCGCACCGAGCACCGTGATCGACGTGGCCGGCACCGAGGTGGGCGTCGTGGGTGCCATCACGCCCGGGCTGGCCGAGGTGTCGAGCCCGCAGGGTGTGGTGATCGACCCCGACGTCATCGGTGCGGTGCAGGGCGAGATCGATGCCCTTACCGCTGACGGCGTCGACAAGGTGATCCTCGTCAGCCACCTCCAGTCGATCAGCGAGGAGCTGGCCCTGGTGCCGAACCTCTCCGGCATCGACATCGTGATCGCCGGCGGGGGCGACGAGCTCCTCGCCGACCCAGGCACGCCGCTGCTGCCGAGCGACGTCGACGAGGAGACGCCGGTCTTCGGCCCGTACCCGCTCACCGCGGTGAGCCGCGACGGCGTCGGCGTCCCGGTGGTCACCACCACCGGCAGCTACAGCTACCTCGGCCGCCTGATCGCCGACTTCGGTCCGGCCGGCAACCTCGTGTCTGTCGACGACGCCAGCGGTCCGATCGCCATCATCGGCGGCCCGGTCGACGCCGGCACGGTAGCGGCGGTGGAGGACCCGGTCAGCGACTTCGTGGCCGAGCTCGCCGCCACCAACATCGCCACCAGCGCCGTCCCGCTCGACGGCACCCGCGCCGCCGTGCGCACCCGCGAGACCAACCTCGGCAACCTGGTGGCCGACTCCCTGCTGTGGCAGGGCCGCCAGCTGGCCGGATCCTTCGGGCTCGACCAGCCGGTGATCGCCCTCCAGAACGGCGGCGGCATACGCAACGACGCCGTGATCCCGGCCGGCCCCGTGTCGCGGGCCGACGCCTTCACGATCCTGCCGTTCGACAACTTCGTCGCCGTGGTGGAGGACGTCCCCGCAGCCACGCTCCTGGAGATCCTCGAGAACGCCGTGTCGAACGTCGAGAACGTCGACGGCCGCTTCGCCCAGATCGCCGGCTTCGAGTTCACCTACGACCCCGACCGCCCCGCCGGCGACCGCGTCCGCGAGGTCACGCTCGATGACGGCACCGACCTGGTGACCGCCGGTGCCGTGGTCCCGGGCGCGCCGACGATCGACGTCGCCACCATCAACTTCCTGGCTGCCGGCGGCGACGGCTACGCCTTCGACCTGCCGTTCCAGTCGCTCGGCATCAGCTACCGCGAAGCGCTGGAAGCCTTCGTCAGCGGCACGACCGGCGGCGCTCTCAACGGCCAGATCACCGCCGCCGAGTACCCCGCCGCCGGCGAAGGCCGGATCACCGCCCTCTAGGAGCAGGCTCCTAGCGGTCGAGGGCCAGGTCGAGGGTGCGGGCGATCATGCTGGCCATCTGGTCCCGGCGGGTCGAGTCCGACGGGGCGTAGGTGCGGGCGGCGCGGCCGGCCACCACGCCTTCGGCGGCGAGGTGGTTGATGGCGGTCTCGTGCACGGAGCCGGAGTCGTCGTCGAAGGCGTTCTCGCCACCGGTCAGCGTGACGCCGAGGTGGGCGAGGGCCCGGTCGAGGATCGACGCGAGCTGGGCCCGGTCGATCGGATCGTCAGCGCCGTAGACGCCGGACGACGTGCCGCGCAGGATGCCCGCCGCAGCGAGCTGGTTGATCGCGTGCTCGTGCACCGAGCCGGTGTCATCGCTGAACGCGTCGGGCGGCGAGTCGCTGAGCGAGCCGCCGGCCTCCGGGATCATGCGAGCCACGAAGCTGGCCATCTGCGCCCGGGTGACGTCGAGGGCAGGGGAGAACCGGCCGGCGCTCGTGCCCTGCGCGATGGCGTGGTCGGCCACGCAGTCGATGGCCCGGCGGTGCGGGTTGTCGCCGGCCACGTCGCTGAAGGTGCCCGACGGCTGGCCCGACGGGCAGGCCGTGTCGATGGAGCGGGGCTCGATGGCGGGCGGCGGCGGGATCGTGATGTCGAACCAGTCGGACTTGAGCCCCAGCGCCCGGCGGAGCTCGTTGCCGGTCACCTTCTTGTCACCACCGGTGCCCTGGAGCAGAACCGCCTCGGCCCGGCCGCCCATGCTGCCGAGCCCGTTGCGCTTGGTGAACGCCACGTTGGTGAGCGTGCCGACCGCCGGGTAGGCGGCCTCGATCTTGGTGCGAGCCAGCTTGATGTTCCACGCGTGGTTGGGGTTGCCGCCAACGGCGTCGCCCTGGTCGGGCACGGCCGGGAAGGTGCCGCCGGCGGTGTAGCCGCCGGTGGAGGAGGAGAACTCCGTGCGAGCGGTGTCACCGCTCGAGCTCTTGCGCACCTGGTGCGCGGTGTCGGCGATGGCGCGGTCGGTGTTCGGGTTCGTGCGGGTCTCGATCCCGCCCTGCGGGGTGATGCGGGCGATGCCGCCGTAGACCTGGCAGAACTGGTCGTCGCAGCTGGTGGCGTCGGCGCCCACGACGGTGTGGGGCGAGCCCCAGCGGGTGTCGCCGGCGGCGGCGTAGCTGCGGGCGGCCACGGCCTGGGCCCGCAGCGATGCCATGCCGTTCTCGGTGTTGCCCCACGAGGCAGGCGACTCGCGGGGCACGATGCCGCGCAGCATCTCCTCCATGCGCACGAGGTTGTAGGTCTTGCCCTCGTGGGCGACCATCTCGGTGCTGTGGTGGTAGGCGATGGCGCTGCCGTCGCCGTAGCAGAGGCGCAGCGCCTTCTCGCCGGTGTCGGCGAGGGCGCTGATGCGCACCGGGCCGTCGATGATGCGCTCGTTGGTCGACCAGGGCCCGGTGCACGACGTGCCGGTCTGCAGGTCGTAGCCGCCGTCGGCGCGCGGGGTCACCCGCACGGCGGGAGGCGTGTCGGCCTCGCCGCCGATCGTGAGACCGGTCTCGCGGTAGACGACCATCGCGCTGCCGGTCGGCCGGTCCTTGAGGAGCACCATCATCAGCGGGTTGCCGATGTCGCCCATCGTGGTGCCGCCGTAGAAGTGGTCGAGGATCTGGGTGTGGCTCCACGGCGCACCGGCCAGGCCGGTGGCGTAGCCGAACGAGCCGAACTGGCCCATGCCACGACCGTGGCCCCAGCCGTGGCCCTGCACGGCGGGCTCCGCGGGCAGCGCCTTCGTCGATCCCGCCTTGTCCGTGCCGGTGCCGTCGGCCGTGATCTTCGGCCGGGGCGCCGCCTTGCCCTCCGGCTCGGCCGTGGCCATCGCGTCCGCCGCTGACACATCAGCCGCCGGTGCGTCCTGTGCCGCA
>DATCYI010000499.1:0-18164 GCA_036570385.1 Acidimicrobiales bacterium
AAAGCGGCCACGTGCAACTGCCACCGAACCCCCTCGCGCATCTCGTCCAGCACCACAGAGTATATTCAGGTTCCTCTGAAGAGCCTACAACCACGTCGGCGGGGGGCCGCCAAGTACCGGACCACCTCGGGGACCCGTCGCCCGGCGCGGCGAGGCCGCCGATGAGCGCGGCTACGAGCGCCGTGCGGGCCTGGGGAAGCCAGACGTTCCGCTCGCTCCAGGTGCGGAACTACAAGCTGTTCTTCATCGGTCAGATGATCTCCATGACCGGCACCCTGGCCCAGGTGGCGGCCCAGGCATGGCTCGTGCTCGACCTCGGCGGCGGCGCCTCGGGCGTGGGGCTCACCGTGTCGCTCCAGTTCCTGCCGGTGCTCCTCTTCGGGCTCTGGGGCGGCGGCATGGCCGACCGTACCGACCCCCTCAAGGTGCTCAAGATCACGAACATCGCCGCGGCGCTCGTCGCGGTGGCGATGGCCGTGATCACGATCACCGGTGTGGTGCAGATATGGATGGTTCTCGTGCTGGCCCTGGCCTTCGGAACCGTCTTCGCCGTCGACACGCCGGCCCGCAATGTGTTCACCTTCGAGCTCGTCGGCCGCGAGCACTTGACCAACGCCGTCACGCTCACATCGCTCATCACCCACACGGGACGGCTCGTCGGCGGCGCGTTCGCGGCCCTCATCATCGCGGTGCTTGGCATCGGCGCGTGCTTCGTCTTCAACGCCATCTCGTACATCGCGGTGCTGACCGCCCTCGTCATGATCCGGCCCGACCATCTCTTCCGGCCCGAGGGCCGGCGGCCGGCGAAGCCGCTGGGGCTGCGCGACAGCTTCGAGCACGTGCGGTCGGACAAGCGGATCATGACGGTGCTCCTGCTCGCCGCGGCGTTCGGCACGCTGGCCTTCGAGTTCGAGACCACGCTCCCCCTACTCGCCGAGTACGCCTACAAGGGCGACATCGGCGTGTACGGCCTCATCAACACCGCCTTCGGCAGCGGGGCGGTGGCGGGCGGCGTCATCACCGCCGCGCGCGTCAACGCCGGCCCCCGCACGCTGCTGTGGGCCACCGTCGCAGTCGCCGTCCTCCTGCTGGTCACCTCCGCCGGCCCGGGGTTGGCGGTGGAGACCGTCACCATCTTCTGCCTCGGTGCGACGTCGGTGATGTTCCTCGCGGTCGGCAACGCATCGCTCCAGCTGCTGGCCCATCCCCACCTGCGGGGCCGGGTGATGGCGCTCTGGTCGGTGGCCATCATCGGCTCCAAGCCGGTGGGTGCGGCCTTGCTCGGCTTCGTCGCCGACCAGTGGGGCCCGCACGCCCCGCTGCTGCTCGGCGGCGTCGCCCTCCTCGTGGCCGACGCGCTCCTGTGGCGCAACCTCGTGGACTGGGACGGCCCCGGAGCGGCCACGGACACCAACGACCTCGAGCTCGCCACGGTGGCGCCGCCCGCGGTCGACGGGCTCTGGCGCCGCCTTCGGTTGCGGGGATCCACCGCACCGTCCTCCAACTTGCAGTAGTTCTAGTGCTCGGAGCGCCACGTCTCCGGGGGACCTGACCAGCGAGACGGACGTCCGCATGCGCAAGGTCGTGGTCACGTCTGCTGCTCTGGAAGCGGCCAACGTGCTGCGCGAGGAGATGCTCCGCGACGTCAAGAACGACGAGTGGCTGCTCGGGTCCGAGGACGAGGTGATGCAGTCCCTCGAGGTCAGCTGGCCGACGCTGCGGCAGGCACTGCGGCTCCTCGAGCAGGAGCAGTTGATATCCGTGCGCCGATGTCGGCGGCGGCCTCTTCGCCCGACCGAGGAGGGCGTCATCCACACCGCGTCGGTGTACCTGCGAGCCGGCGGCAACTCCTATGGGCGATTTCATCGGCACCCCGTCGCTGGGCACCCACTCCGCTCGCCTCGCGGCCCAGCACTCCGGAGCGGGGGCCCGCCGTCGGCTAACCGAGGACCACCCAACGGCAACTGGGGCGACTCCGTCGTCACCGACCTGCCGGGGAGTTCTTGCCTGTCGCCGAGCGCTTCGGCCTTGAGCTCGGGGAGCTGGCCAGCAGCCCAACCCTCGAAGCCTCACCCGTGCTCTCCTCGAGCTGACCCGCCCCCCGCGGAGCCTCTACACACCAGCGCAGATCGAGGACATCGCCGAGCGCCCATGCAGCCCTGATGGGACTGCCAGTCGAGGCCGACCTACGAACTCTGCAGACGACCGAGGCGCGGCGCCGCACGAGCTCGTTGCGATTTGACAGCGGCGCACGAACTGCGTTGAATACGATCATTCAGAATACTGAGGTAACTCATAAGGACCCCGGGTCCCAGCCTGGGCGACAGCTCCCGACTCCCATGTTCCAGACACGCTCGCACCCGCAGGTAACGAGCGAGAACGAGCACTTCTGGCACGGCGGGGCCGAGGGCCAGCTGCGGTTTCTCCGCTGCCAAGCCTGCCACTTCTGGCTGCACCCACCGACACCAAGCTGTTCCCGCTGCCTGTCGCGGAACGTCGCGCCGGAAGCGAGCAGCGGCCGAGGGACGGTCGCCTCGTTCACTGTCAACATGCATACGTGGCAGCCGGCCATGCCCCCGCCCTACGTCATCGCGATCGTGGAGCTGGATGACCAGGAGGGCCTACGCGTAACCACCAACCTCACGGGGATCGCTCCGGAGGAGGTCTCGATCGGCCAGGCCGTCCAGGTGGTCTTCGAACGCCACGGCGACGTGTGGTACCCCCTCTTCGAGTCGGTGACGGCGTGAGCGACCGCCTTGAGGACAAGGTCATCATCGCCGGCATCGGCCAGTCGAGCATCGGACGCCACACTGGCAACACCTCCCTGTCGCTCACCGTCGACGCGGTTCTCGCCGCCATTGAGGACGCCGGGCTCACCCGCGACGACATCGATGGCCTCGTGTCCTGGCCTGGCGAGGTCGGCTACACCGGCGGTGTCACCGCGGCCAGCCCCGGTTTCGGCGGCCCCAGCACCCCGATCGTGAAGGAAGCCCTGGGGCTGCGGCTCAACTGGCATTTCGCCGGCCCCGAAGGCCCCGCGATGCTCGGCTCCGTGGTCGAGGGCGCGATGGCGGTCGCCTCGGGTCTGTGCAAGAACGTCGTCGTCTTCCGGACGATGACCGAGTCCAGCGCCCAGGCCGGCAAGCCCCGCGCCGGATACTGGCAACCCGACGACGACGGCGTATCCGGCTATCTCCAGTGGACCGTCCCCTTCGGGTCGCTATCCGGTGCCACCTGGATGGCGCCCTACGCCCAACGGTACTTCCACGACTACGGCGCCACCCGCGAGCAGCTCGCTTGGGTGGCCCTCAACGCCCGCCGCAACGCGGCCCGGAACCCGAAGGCCGTCTACCGCGACCCGCTCACGCTGGACGACTACCTGGGTTCACGCATGATCACGACGCCCCTGTGCCTCTATGACTGCGACGTCCCGATCGACGCGTCGACAGCCATCGTGCTGTCCCGCCCCGACCGCGCCGACGACCTCCCCCACGCGCCTGTGCGGTTTGCTGCGGTCGGGACTGCGATCAACGGCCGGGCGTCTTGGGACCAGCGGGCCGACCTCACGACGATGGCGTCGCACGACGCTGGCGCCCACCTCTGGAGCCGCACCGACCTGCGACCAAGCGACGTCGACGTCGGCGGCGTGTACGACGGCTTCAGCATCCTCACGCTCCTGTGGCTTGAGGGCCTCGGCTTTTGCGGCCAGGGCGAGGCGGCTGCCTTCGTTGACGGCGGTACTCGTATAGCGCTCGACGGTGAGCTTCCCCTCAGCACCGGAGGCGGGCAGTTGTCTGAGGGACGCCTGCACAGCTTCGGGCACCTTCACGAGGTCTGCCTCCAGCTGCGCAACGAGGCCGCCGGCCGTCAAGTGCCCGATGCCGAGGTGGGCATTGTCTCCTCCGGCGCCGGCCCCCTCGCGAGCTGCCTCCTCCTCACTACCTAGAAATCTTTGGGCGGAGCCCACAGACTTTGTGACAAGTCTTCCTGCGGCTGCGCCAAGTCGGACGTCGGTGATGCAGGTGTCGACGTCCGGTCGATGGTGATCAGGGCGCGGCGGCCCCGGTGAATTGGCCCCTTCGCATGTAGGGCTTGCGGGGACGGTCGAAGAGATCATCTTCGGGTCCAGCCCTGACCGGCCTGAACCCGGCCGAAGAACGCGAGCACCACGCCCGGCGACTATCAGGGGAACTCGCTTAGCTACTTCTCGAACAAGTGTGCTGCTCGTGCTTGACTGACGCGGGCACGCCGCCCGCTGACGGGAGGACGCTCGGAGCAGGCGGCTCGCTGGCCGCTGGGTTGTCGAGCGGAACTGGTCAACCCGTGGGGGAGCGCGGCGCACCCGGTCGCGATCACCAGGGCTGCGGTGGCGGTACCGCTGTCAAGGCTAGAACGACCTCTTATCCCTCAAGGTTCGAGGGGCGGGTAGTTCGGCCGTCGACTCCGGCTCGACGCCCGGGGCCCGACGGGCCTGGCGGAGCACGAGATTGCGCCATGCCACCGTCACCGAGTCCGACGCGGACAGGTGCTCACGGGCGCCGTAGTCTTGGGCCTTCAGCACCCGCGCGTCCTGTCCGGAGAAGTTGCGGTTCGAGTACCACCGGTAGAAGAGGTGGTACTGGATCCAAACCCGCAGGTCCTGGCCCTTCCAGGTCGGGTAGCGCGTGTGGCAGTAAACGATCCTGGTCGAGGAGCCGTCGATCGGAACTACGGTCCGGGTGTACACGTAGTGCCGGAACGGGGCCCGCAGGATGCCCGGTAGGCGCATGAAGCTCCAGCCCTCGCCCCCGAAGTCTGCCGTGGACCCGGGCCGGCGCCAGTGGATCGCATCGAGCAGTCGGGCCAGACGGTAGCGGGCGTCGCTCGCTGGCCATGTCAGCCCAAGCTTCGGGTATTGCCGCTTCACCCGGGCACCGGTCGGCTTCGGGGCGGCCGCCGGGCCCCCGACCGTCAGCGCACCCGAGGGCAGGGCTTTGGGACGGGGCCACACGGCCGAGCCGGGCACGATCGACCCGAGGCGGCTCCACGGCATCGACAGCACCAGCATCGAGCGGCGGTGGACGTAGAAGACGTGGGCGTCGGAGTAGTTCTCCACCGTCGGGCGCCAGTTGCAATCCCAGACCCGCAGCTCGGTGAACACCCTGGCCCGTTCATCGAAGAACTCCGGCGGCACGTCTTGCTCCACGGGGACCGGCTCGCCCTCGCCCATCCAGACGAAGGCCACACCCTTCAGCACCCGCACGGGCCGGCCGCCCGCCCGGGAGCCGGGCCGCCCTGGGATCCGGGAGTCGGGGCCCTCTCCCAGCACGGCCAGACACTCGCCCGAGCCGTCGAACGTCCACCCGTGGTACGGGCAGGTGACCGTGCCCACCTTGTGGCAGCGGCCGTCGGCGATCCGGCCGCCCCGGTGGGGGCAGACCGCGTCGATGGCGCCGACGCTGCCGCCCGGAGCACGGAAGAGCACTAGGTCCTCGCCGAGCAGGCGGACCTCGAGCGGACGCGCCCTCGGGACGTCCTTGGCGCGGGCGGCCGGGTACCAGTACTCACGTAGCCCTGCCTCCGGGATCGCCAGACGCCCCGCCCCCTGCTGTTCTGCCTCCACGGTCGACCCCCTCGGTCTTGTCGTCATCCTGCGGCGCGGCCCCTTGCACCCCGGCCGTGCCCTCCCTAGGTTATAAAGAGTACTCAGAATCACCTCAAAGGGGGTCGGCGTGCGAACGGTTGACCAGATCGATACGACCACGCGCCTCGACCGCTACCATTTGCTGCCCGATCCCGAGCCGGCGACAGTCACCCACACCCTGATCTCGGTCGACGACCACTTCGTCGAACCGCCGCACACGTTCGAGGGCCGGCTGCCGGCGAGGCTCCAGGACGACGCGCCCCGCGTCGTGCCCGGCCCTGACGGCGCCGACTACTGGCTCGTCGAGGGCCGCCTCGAGCCCAACATCGGAACCAACGGCGTCGCCGGCCGTCCAATCGAGGAGTGGGACATCGCGCCCATGCGGTTCGACGAACTCCGCGAGGGCACCTGGTCGGTGGAGCAGCGGCTGCGAGACATGGACCTCAACGGCGTCCACGCTTCGCTCAACTTCCCGTCCATGGTGTGGGGCTTCGCCGGGCAACGCTTCATGCGGATGCGCGACCGCGAGCTCGGCCTGGCCTGCACGCGCGCCTACAACTCGTGGATCATCGAGGACTGGACTGCCGCGGCACCCGACCGCATGATCCCGTGTCAGATCCCTTGGTTCCATGACCCCGTGCTCGCAGCGGAGGAGATCCGGCGCAATGCCGAGCTCGGCTTCACCTCCGTCAGCTTCTCGGAGAATCCCGAGGCCCTCGGCCTGCCGTCGATCCACACCGCGCACTGGGACCCGTTCCTGCGAGCCTGTGAGGAGACCGGCACAGTCCTGAACCTCCACGTCGGCTCGTCGTCGCAGACGCCGCAGCCCTCGAGTGACTCACCGATGTATACGGTGCTGCTGCTGTTCCAGGTGAACGCCATGTTCTCTGCCGCAGACTGGCTGTTCTCGGGCATCCCGATGCGGTTCCCCGATCTCAAGATCGTCCTGTCCGAGGGCGGCGTGGGCTGGGTGCCGAGCATCCTCGACCGGCTCGACCACCAGCACCGGTACCAGGACGAGACCCTGCTCCGAGACACGTGGCCCCACACCGACGTGAGCCCCGCCGAGGTGTTCCTCGACCGCTTCTGGTTCACCACCTTCTGGGACCCGACCGCCCTGTCGGTGCTGGACCGCATCGGCATAGACCGCGTCATGTTCGAGGTCGACTACCCGCACCCGGACTGCACCTGGCCGGATGCGCAGGAGCGCGTCCGCCTCCAGGTGGGCACCATGTCCGAGCGGGCCGTCGCCAACTACACGCACAGCACCGCAGCCGAGCTCTACCGGGTGCCGCTGCCGCCCGGGGGCTGGCCGGGTCCCGCATGAGCCGGGCCGTGACACCGGCGCGGCCGGGCGCCCTGATGCCCCGGCTCAGCCCGGCCGCCGAGGTCGCGCTGCTGGCCCGAGTGCTGCACCGCGACGGCTATGACGACCACCTCGCCGGCCACATCACCTACCAGCAGCCCGACGGCACGTTCCTCACCAACCCCCTTGAGCTGGCCTGGGACGAGTTGCGACCCGAGGACATCGCCACGCTCGACGCCGACGGCCGTCAGATTGCCGGGTGCTGGACCGTGACGCCGGCGATCGGGCTCCACCTGGAGCTGCACCGCCTCCGGCCCGACATCACCGTGGCCGTCCACAACCACCCCACCTGGGCCACGGTCTGGGCCGCGGCGCACCGCACCCCGCCCATCTACGAGCAGACATCGTCGTTCCTGGCCGAGGAGATCGCCCTGTACGCGGAGTACGAATCCACCGTCATCGACGCAAACAGTGCCCGAGCGGCGGCGGAGGCCATCGGCACCGCCCCCGCCGCGTTGCTGGCCAACCACGGCGTCGTGGTCGTCGGCGACAGCATCCCCCACGTCCTCGTGCGGGCCGTCGCGCTCGAGCGGCGGTGCAAGGTCGCCTGGCAGGTCGAGGCGCTCGGCGGGGGCATGCCGTTACCGAGAGGCCCGGCCCGTGCGATGGCCGAGCTCCAGGACCAGATCCGGCACCCCAACCTGTTCGAGGCGATGGTGCGGCGCGAGCTGCGGGCCGACCCGGCCCTACTCGGCTGATGGGCCGCATCCGACTCGGCGTCAGCCGCCTGTCCCGCGAGTTCGACGACTACCGCGAGTGGGCCACCCTGGTGGACCGCTCCGGCTTCGACCTACTCGGCTACGGCGACTCCCAAGCCCGCTGGGGAGACCCCTACCCGGTGCTGGGCATGACCGCTGCAATCACCGAGCGTGTCACCCTCGGCACGTTCGTGAGCAATGCCGTCACCCGGCACCCGGCCATCTCTGCCAACGCTATCGGCACCGTGCAGGCGCTCTCGGGCGGCCGGGCCTTCTTCGGGATCGGCGTGGGCGAGAGCTCACTGCGCGACTTCGGGCAGCGCCCGCCGACCCCGCAGCTGATCGAGAAGTACGTCTCCGCGGTGCGCGACCTCCTCGCCGGCCGTTCGATCGAGTGGGAGGGCCAGCAGCACGAGATGTTGTTCGACCTCCCCCACGTTCCGGTGTGGGTCGCTGGCGACGGCCCCAGGACGCTCCAGCTGGCGGGTCGCATCGGCGACGCCGCCATCGTCGGCAACGGGGCCACCCCGGAGCTCGTGCGGTACGCGCTCGACCAGATCCGAATCGGCGCCGAGTCCGTGGGCCGCGACGCGTCCGAGATCGACGTCTGGTGGATGACGCGGGTCATGCCGGCCGCCTCCGAGGCCGAGGGGTTCGAAGCGCTCCGCTTCTACCTGGCCTCCTACGCGTTCACCCGGTACCGGAACGCGCCGCGCTCGAAGGGCCTCGAGATCTCCGACGACATCCTCCAGCGGCTCGAGGGTCTGCGCTCGGAGTTCCGGTACGCGGAGACGTTACGGCCGGATCTGACCTTCAACGCTGATCTCGTCGATAAGTACGGGCTGCGCGAATGGCTCGGTCGGCAATTCGCGATCACTGGCCCGCGCGAACTGTGCATCGAGCGGATCCGCGAGGTCGCCGACGCAGGCTCCGTGAACATCATCATGCCGCAGCTCCTCCCCGATGTCGTCGGGACCACCCGGGAGCTGGCCGAGACGATCCTGCCCGCCTTCCAGTGACCGGCGCCGGGCCCACCGTCCTGCCCACCCGCTGATCCACCGACCCGTCCACCCGCAAGGAGCGACGACATGGAGCTACTCGACCACTGGCTGCTCTCCTCGGACACGCACATCGTGGAGCCGCCCGATCTCTTCACGTCGCGCATGTCGAAGCGCTTCCTCCCCGAGGCGCCGCATACCGAACTCCACGACGGCTACGAGTGCTGGTTCCTTGAGGGGCGACCGATCACGAGGGTGGGCGTGCCGTTCCGCGCCGGCGACCGGTTCAAGGTGGCCGCCGACCGGCCGCTCAGGCTCGACTTCGCTACCGGCGTGGAGGCCAGCGGGTACGTCGCCAGCGAGTGGCTGCGGGTCAACGAGGGCGACGGCGTGTACGGCGGCATCGTGTTCCCGAGCGTCTCGATGATCATGTACGCCGTCCCCAGCACCGAGCTGCTGGACGACATCCTGCGGGCCTTCAACGGCTGGATCCGGGACTTCGCCGACACCGACCCGGCGCGGATCAAGCCGATCGGGATGGTCAACGTGGACGACCCCGTCGACGCGGCCCGCCGGGTCGAGGACCTCGCCGGCAAGGGCTTCGCCGGCGCGCTCATCCCGGTGGCTCCGCCGTCCGAGCGGCCCTACAGCCTTCCGGAGTACGAGCCGCTCTGGGCCGCCGCCGCGGCCAGCAGCATGCCGCTGCACCTTCACGTCGTCACCGACCGCAACCCCGGCCGCTACGGCCACACCACGCTGCGGGCCGCCCTGAAGGTCAACGATCCCGACTACCACGTGCGCCTCGCCCTCACCGACATGGTGTTCAACGGCGTGTTCGAGCGGCACCCGGAGCTGCGGGTGGTGTCCGTCGAGCACGAGGGCGGCTGGCTGCGACATTGGCTGGCGCGGATGGACTGGCACTACCGGTACAACCTCAGCCTCACCGAGACCCGCCTCAAGGACTCTGCGCTGCCGAGCGACTTCGTGGCTCAGAGCGTCTACGTCAGCTTCTCCGACGACCAGGTGCTCGTGGCGGACCGCGACGCCATCGGGGTCGACCACTTGCTCTGGGGCAGCGACTATCCCCACTCGGAGTCCACCTTCCCCAAGTCGCGTCAGTATGCCGCGGCACAGGTCGACGGGCTCTCCCCGGAGGATCGCAAGAAGATCACCCAGCTGAACACGGCCGAGCTCTACGGCTTCGAGGTTCCCTCCGCGCCGCCGCCCAAGCCGACCGTGGCCGGCTGAGTGGGGCTCGCCGCACCGCGTCGACCAGCTCGCGCGTGTACTCGTGGGCCGGCTGCTCGACCACCTGGTCGGCCTGGACGGATGCGACGACCACGCCGCTGTGCACCACGATGATCCGGTCGCCGATCAACCGCACGAGCGAGATGTCGTGGGAGATAAAGGGGTATGCGAGGCCTCGCTCCTGCTAGATCGACCGCAGCAGGTTCACGACGAGCGCCCGCGTCGACAGGTCCAGGGCGGATACCACCTGTGCTGATCTTCTAGCTATAACACTTTGTCAAGGCGTTGGGCGCTCGATCGCTCGCAGCAGGCGCGGCTCAGGCGCCGAGCAGACCCGCGGCCACCAGCGTCTCTCGAGCCTCGTCGATCATGTCGTCAGCCGGGTAGCCGAGCGGCGGCCGCACCGGGCCGGTCGCCATGCCGAACATCGCGGTGACGGCCTTCGTCAGGGCCACCTCGTGCGCGCCGCGGGCGTGATGCCGGGCGAAGATTCCGTCCGCCACGTTGCGGATGCTCAGCATGAGGTCCCTCGCGGCGGGCACGTCGTCGGCCCGGGCGGCCTCAAGGAAGTGGCTCGTCCAGGGGCGGTCGGGCGTCTCGCAGTACAGCGGGCGGGACGTGCCGAGCAGCACCTCGGTGGCGAGCTCCTTGCCCATCACGAGGCGGCCCGGCAGCCAGAACTCCTCGGCGGGCATGCTCACAACCAGCCGGTCGCCGACCTTGTGGAGTGTCTCGAAGTAGATGGCGATGCTCATCGAGGCCTCCTTCACAGCGCAGACGGCGTCGATCTCGGCCAGCTCCACGAGCATGTCGGAGGTGAGACGGAAGCCGAGCTCGCCGAAGCTGCTGGCGTACACGCAGATCCCGATCTCGGACTCGTTGGCGATCCGGCGGTAGAAGTCGAGCACACCCTCCGGGGTACGCAGGCCGAACATCGGCGGCCAAAGCATCACCAGGTCGGCCCCGTGGTCCTTGGCGTGATTGGCCAGTTCGACGATGTCCCCGATGCAGCTGCCGCTCACGCCCACCATCACCGGTACCCGGCCGGCAACTGTCTCGAGCGCCAGCTCGGACGCCCGCTTGCGTTCGGCCATCGTCAGCGCCGTGAACTCCTGGTAGATCGAGCCCACGTAGACACCGCCCGTCGACGGGATCTCGAGGATGTGCTCGACATTGCTCCGCATGCCGGCCTCGTCGATGGACAGGTCGGGCAGGAACGGCATCGTCGTCGTGACGAAGTAGTCCCGGAGCGCCTCGCGCGCCCATGCCTTAGCCTCGAACAGCTGGTACTCCATGTGCACTCCTCGTCGCGCCCGCGCACGGTGGTGTGGTTGGACCTCCGGGGCGTCAGCCCGGGACGTCGATCGAGTAGGACAGCTCGCCGATGATCCGCCCGTCGTCAGCGAACGGGTACGTGGCGATCTTCCGGCGCGTGGTGCCGTCGGCACCGGGACGGAACCGGGTCTCCACGATGGCGAACCAGTCGGTGACCATCTGGGTGAGAACGATGACGTCCGCTGGAGCGGGCGAGGTCCGGTAGTGGTCGAGCACCTCGGCCCGGTCGGTAATCGAGCGGAGCTCCGTGGTGGCGAGTTCCGCGGTGACGACCTTGGTGACCCAGCACGGCTGGTCCGCCACCATCCCGTCGATGGCGGCCACGTCACCGGCCTGCCAGGCCTCGAGGAAATCCCGGATCCGGTTCGAATTGGCCATCTGGCGCAGCGCGTCGGTTTCGATGGGCAGCGGGGTGCCGGCCTTGGCCGCAGCGATGGTCTCGAGGAAGTCGTTCTTGGCCCAGATGATCTCGCCGATGATCCCGTCGTCGGCGACCGGGAAGATTACGACTGACGGGTTCTCGATGACGACGCCTTCCGCGCCGGGCGCCGCCGCCTCGTGCAGCTCGAGCTTGCCGATGCTCGCCCGCACGACGAACCAGTCGCTCGACAGCGCCATCATGTGCGTGGACGACAGCACGGTGTACACCTCGCGCGTCTCGCGGTAGTAGCTCGTGGCTCCCGGCGTGTCGACGATCATGTCCACCGCATAGATGCCGTCGGCGCCGCGGCTGACGATCGGGAAGAAGACGTCCTTCTCGCTGACCGTCGGCATGATCACGTCGACGTCGTTCGTGAACTCAGCGACTACGTGGGCCCGGACCGTGTCGATGATCTTCTGGCGCGGGTCGCCCCCGGCGACGAAGCGCACGTACTCGACCATGTCCGCGACGAGTCCGTCCGCGCCGATCCGCACCACGCCGCACACTTCGGCCGCCTGGTCCCGCCCCTGGACGTCCTTCCAGCGGGAGACGTGCTCCTCGACTACGAGGTCCGGCTCCGCGATCGTCCGGCGGACCGCCTCGTGCGTGTGGGGCCCGACCCGCTTCGCGTTCTCCTCTAGGTGGGGGCGCAGCGACGCGAACGTGCCCGCCCGGCCGAGCGCGGGGATGCGCAGCTCGGCATCGGGGGCGAAGGACGCCTCGACGAAGTCGAAGTCGCCCTCGCGCCAGCGCTCGAAGAGCTCGTCGGCGAAGGCCTCGAGTGCAGCGTGGTCCATGGGTCCTCCGATCACCGGGCGGCGGGTGCGCCGGTCGGCGCATCGTCGAGGTCAAGCAGGTACGTGCCGAAGTAGTCGGTGAGCACCGAGGGCCACGTGGCTTGCTCGGCGGGGTCGCCCTCGCCGACAATGCGGCCGTCGGCGAGCAGCACGACGCTGTCGCAGCTCTCCAGCACGAAGCGCAGGTTGTGCTCGATCACCAGGATCGTGCGGCCCTGCGCCACGAGGCGCTGGAGCACGACGCCGAGTGCGGCACGCTCCGCGTCGTCCAGCCCGGCGGCGGGCTCGTCGAGGCAGATCATCGGGGCGCCGGCGGCGATAGCCCGACCGATCTCGGTGAGGCGCTTCAGGCCGAGCGGCAGCGAGCCGGCTTCCGTGGAGATGACCTCCTCGGAGAAGCCGAGGAAGCGGCACACGTGCCGGGCCCGCTCGGCCCGCTCGCGGTCCTTGCGGCGGAAGCCAGGCGGGCGGAACAGGCCAGCTAGCGCCCGTTGGCGGTCGAGGCCGATCTCGCCCAGCTCGACGTTCTCGCCCACGGTCAGGTCGTCAACGAGCCGCGGCACCTGGAAGGTCCGTGCCAGGCCCAGCGCCGCCACCTTGTGCGTCGGGGTGCCCGTGATGTCGACGTCGCCGAGACGCACGGTGCCGGAATCGGACTCGACGAAGCCGCTGATGATGTTGAGGAGCGTGGTCTTGCCGGAGCCGTTCGGTCCGACGAAGCCGACCATCGTCCCGGCTGGCACGTCGAGATCGATGCCGACGAGAACCTTGTTGCCACCGAAGTGCTTCTCGATACCGGCGACCCGCAGGCCGACCTGCGCCATCGAAGGGCCGACGTCGACTACCTGCGGGGCATCGGACGGCACGTCCACGGTGTCCTCGACCTCGACCTCCACCTCGGGAGCGTCCGAGCGGAGCGAGCGGACCCGGTCGGCGACGCGGCCCGCGCCCTCGATAATGCCGCCCTTGAAGAGAACGGCAGTGACGAGCACGGCGACACCGAGGAACAGCTGGTTGTACGGGCTGAAAGGGCCGATCCAGAGGCTGATGGCCTGGAACACCGAGACGCCGATGATCGGTCCCCACATCGTCCCGAGGCCACCTAGGAAGGTACCGCCGAGGATCACGAGTACGAGGTTGAAGTTGAAGACCGTAGGGGCCAGGTACCGGACGCTGTGGGCGTAGACCGATCCGGCGACTGCGCACGGTATGGCGGTCAAGAGGTACACCCGGGCCTTGGCCCAGACCGGGTTCAGCCCCGTCGCCGCGGACGCCACCGGTTGGTCACGCAGAAGCCGCATGCTGAGCCCCCAGCCCGACCGACTGAGCGTGGTAGCGCCGAGGAAGCAGAGGATGAGGGCGGCGAGGAAGATCTCGTAGACCACCCACGGCTCGAGGACGGTGTCGCCGACCTTCAGGCTCTCGATGCCCACCAGGCCACGCGAGCCCCCCGTGTGCTTCTCCAGCAGCTCGAGGACGTCGGGTTGGATGTTGATCGCGAAGAAGGAGGTGATGGCGAAGTACCACCCTCTGATCCGCAGGCTGGGCAGACCGAGCAGCACGCTCACAGCCATCGTCGCCAGGATGGCGGGCACGATCGTCTTCTCGAAGCCCCAGCCGCGCGTGGCGCTGAGGATGCCGGCGGTGTAGCCGCCGACAGCGAGCAGCACGGGCTGGCCGATGGCCAGCTGGCCCGAGATGCCGAACGCAAAGTTGAAGCCGACCGCTGCGAGGATCACGACGATTGCCAGCTCGAAGCGGGCGAGGTCGAAACTCTTTGAGAAAAAGAGCGGCACACAGACCGCGCCGAGCATGACGGCGAAACCGACGAGCCGTCTCGCGGGCGGGGCCACGTCATTCTGGCGACGCATCGTCACACCTCTCGCAGATCGCCGGAGCCGAACTGCCCGGCGCTGCCGAAGAGGCCTCGTGGTCGCAGCACGAGCATGACCAACATGAACAAAAAGAGCACCGGTCGACCCCACACGCTGCTGAGGAAGACCGGGGTAAAGGCGCTGACCATGCCGACGGCCAGGCCGCCGACGATGACGCCCCGGAAGCTGCCGAACCCGCCGAGCGCCATGGCCACGAAGGCCACCAGCGAGAGGTCGTTTCCGACGTAGGCCGACGCGCTAGTGAGCGGCAAAAGCAGGAAGCCGGCCAGCGCACCGAGGGCGCCGGCGAGGATGAATGCGAAGAGGATGACGCGATCCGGGTTGATGCCAAACAGCGAGGCCCCCTCTCGGTCGGCGATGGTCGCCCGCAGGATCGAGCCGATTTGCGTCTTGGCCATCACCCGGTCGAGGGCGAAGGTGATCGCGGCACCGGCCACGATCATCATGATGAACACCGGTCGCACCGGCACGCTGGCGATGTCGATCGGCGTGTCGCTGGTGTAAGGCGTGGACCGGAAGGTGTTCGAGCCGAACAGCAACTCGGCCGTGGCGGCGAAGGCCAAGCCGAGCCCGAGGGTCGTGACGAGCGCCTCCTCGGTGAGGCTGCCCGTCCGCTTGAGGAATGGTCGCACCGCCACGACGTCGGAGAGCCCGCCGATGAGCGCTCCTCCCGCGAGCACGACGAGCAGTGCCACCAGCAGTGGCAGCCCGACCCGCTCGCGCAGCACGAACGTTGCCACGGCGCCGCCCATCACCACGGAGGCAAGGGCGAAGTTGAATACGCCGCTGGCGGCGAGCACCAGCGTGTAGCTCATCGCGATCACGACGTAGATGGCCCCGAAGCCCAGCCCGGTCACGAAGGCCAGCTGGACTAGGTCCATCGAGATGTCATTGAACATGGCAGCCTCTGCTTGCGGTCAGTGGTGGCTAGGCGCCGTCGACGGCGAAGCTGTGGGCGACCAACGTGTCGATCGGCCCGCTTCTCATGATCTGGCCCGTCTCGAGCACGTACCCGGCGTTCGCCACGTTCTGCAGCCAGAGCGGGTTCTGCTCGGCCACGAGCACCGCCACTCCCAGAGCCGCCAGCTCGGCGACCTTGTCGAAGATCTCGCGGGCGACGGTGGGGGCCAGCCCACCGGAGGGCTCGTCGAGGAGTAGGCAACTCGGCTGCGAGGCGAAGGCGGCCCCCAGCGCGAGCATCTGGCGCTGGCCGCCGCTCAGGTAGCCGGCACGGGCATCGCTCCGCTCACCGAGCACGGGGAAGAGCTCGTAGATCTCCTCCGCCGTTCGGGGCGCGCGGTCGGTGCAGACCGCCAGCCGAACGCCGAGCTCGAGGTGCTCGGCGACCGTCATCGAGTCGAACACCCGGGCGCCTTCGCGCACGAGCATCAGTCCCGACCGAGCCACCTCGTGGGCGGCCTTGTCGTCGAGCCGGCCCCCGGCCACGGTGACCTGGCCACCGCACTGGGTGTGGACCCCTGCGATCGACCGAAGCAGCGTGGACTTGCCGGCTCCGTTGTGGCCGAAGAGGGCCACAACGGAGCCGGCAGGCACGTTGATGCTGATCTCGTGCAGGACACGGGCTTGGCCGTACCAGGCGCTCACCCCCTCGACGTGGAGGTCTCCCACGGTGGGCATAGCGGTCAGTCGACCTTCTTCGGAATCGTGATGTCGGCCAGCTTCGGGAATGTCCCACTCACCAGCGGGCCGACGTGAGCAAGGCTGAACGCCTGGGACAGGTCGCCACCGCCGAGGGAGTGGTTCGTGGCGCTGTAGCCGGGGTTGATCTTCAGAGCCCGGTTCTGCGGCAGTTCGCTCTCGGGCAGGCTCCCGACAGTCTCCATCACCTTGGCGATCGCATCGCCGTCGGTGGTGCCGGCCTTGTTGATGGCCCACGCCGCCCACACCGTTATGTCGTGGGTGAGGGTCGAGACGAAGAGCGACTCGATCTTCCCGACGCTCTCGAGCTGCGTGATGATCTCGCTTGAGGCAGTGTCGCCCTCACGGGTTACAGGCGTGAGCATAGGGAAGTAGAAGTTGTCCTTATTCTCCGGCGGAAGCTGGGCGTCGAGGTCCTGGAGGGCGCTGCTCGCGTCCGCCATCACCGGTATGTCCCAACCGATGTCCCGCAGACCGGTCATCGCGGTGACCACGCCCGGTCCGACAGCGCTGAGCATGAGGATGTCCGGGTTCGTGGCCCGGATCTTCTCCAGCTGCACCGTGATGTCGGTGGCCGTGGGCTCGAAGATCTCGTTGGCCACGATGTCGAAGCCCGCCGCGGGGAACTGCTTCTCCATAGCCTCCTTGACGATCTGGGAGACACCGCTGTTGTAGATGAGCGTCGCTACCTTCTCGACGTCGTCGATCGTGCCGAGCTCGACGAGCTTCTTCGTCCCCGCGGTCATGGCGGCGACATCCTGCGACTTCGAGTTGGCGAAGGCGAAGTGATACGGGAACTGAGCCGGATCGTTAAGAGCAGCACCGGACGCGTTGTTCATCGTGAAGATGTTGGCGTCAGTCGTCAGCGGCAGGATGCCGAGCGCGTTCGTAGTGAGGGTGTCCGGGAGCATGAAGTCCGGTTCCTCGTTGTCCATGATCTCGCGAGCGCCCAAGACGGCGGTATTGACCTCGCTCTTGGAGTCACGCGTAACGATCCTGACCTCGCGCCCGAGGATCCCACCGCCTTCGTTCAGCTCTTTCACGGCCGCCTCGACGCCGAGGAGGGACTGCGGCCCGACGACGCCGATGGGGCCAGAAGACGACAGGACGAGCCCCAACGTGAAGGGATTATCCGTGTCCAGGCCGTTTGAGCTGCCCGTATCGCTTAGTTCGGTCGTCTCCGCGACGTCGTCGCCACCGTCATCTCCTCCACACGCGGCGAGCACCAGGCCCGCGACCACGGTCAATGCAACGAGCTTCCTACCTGAGAACTTCAAAGTCCCCCCAAGTTGTCGAAAGGCTCGCCGCGGCGCGGCGAACGCATGTGGACGGCACGGAGTAGCTCGAAGGACCCCCTGAGCCACCCGCCTTTCCGTTATTCCTAACATTGCGCTATCTGTTTGGCGAGTGTCTATGACCATGCCCCAGGTGTCAAGGCGCGAACGAGCAGCGCCCTCTCGCACGCGATGTCCGGCGCTCGACTCACTCGCAGGAAATGAACGAGAGCCAAACCGTGGGCCCGTTGGGCCGACGGCGTGAAACTCAGTACAGGAGGAGCGGATTCACGAGGCAGCCGGTGGCCTGCGGCAGAGCAAGAGGGGCTGCGCTGAGCATCCCGGTGGGCGTCATCTTCCCGGCCAGAGCTCTACGGGCCACATCCAGCGCGCAGTTGTCGATCAGGGCCAGCCCGATCGACCAGATCAGGAGGTGCACGCTGAGGGCATCGGCCCCGTGGCCGTGCGCGTCGAGGAAGTCCCAGCACAGGATCGAGGCCCCGTTGTCGGCCACCCAGACCGCGGCCGAGGCTCCGAGGCCAGGGCGGCCGTCGACGGCGTCGCTGATCGGCAGCAGCTCGTGGCCCGCGGCCTCGTACCGGTCGCGGCCCATGTACACGAGCAGGGCGTCGCCGGGCTCGAAGGCGACGCCGGTGGCGGCGAGCGCCCCGTCGATCTCCTCGCCCTCGACGGGCGCCCCGAGCTCGATCCACGGCGCCCCCCGCAGCGCGGGGACGTCCACAAGGACGGCGCGCGTGGCCAGCCCGTGGTCCGCCCACGCGATAAGCGAGGCGTCGTCCGCGTAGATCGAGTCCGTGGGCACACCGCCGTGCCAGCAGCCGTCGATGCC
>DATCYI010000500.1:0-3349 GCA_036570385.1 Acidimicrobiales bacterium
TCGGCGCGAGGTGCCGCACCGCCACCACGAACGAGGCCGCCCAGAGGGCGCACACGGCCGCCAGCGACAGGTGCACCACGGGGGACAGCCACCCGTTGCCGTCGGTGGTCTCCCGCAGCAGGAACTCCTTCTCGCTGGAGAAGGGCACGGTGCGATCGACTGCGGGGATGGCCGGCTCGCCGATCTCCGGGTCGGCCGGGAGGTAGATCGGCGCCGCCATCATCTCCGCACCGCGGTGCAGCCGCAGGATCGTCTTCCAGAGCCCGTCGACGGGCATCGCCTGGTCGGAGCGGAACTTGCCCGGCTCGCCGGTCGGCTCCATCTCGCCCAGCTCGAGCCCTCCGCCCTGCCACGCGCTGGCCTGGAACCAGTAGGCGTCGTCGGCGGCGTCGGGAGGGGAGAGGGTGGCGGTGACGAACGCCGTCCCTTCCCCGGTGGGCTCGAGCTGGATCGCCACGTCGACATCGCCGGTCGGTCGCCGCATCGGCAGCAGCACGACAGCCAGGCACGCGATCGCAGCCCCGGCGACCAGGAGCGCTGACAGGGGCCTCACGGTCGCGTCCCGCTCGATCGCCCGAGCGAAGGCGGCACCGAGCACCGCCGCGCCGACGCCGCCCACGATCCCGAAGCCGATCACCTCAGGGAACAGGTTGGTCGTCCACGGCTGCCACGCATCGGCGTTCCAGAGGTACTCGCCGGCCAGCCCGACGGTGCCGATGCCGAGCCCGCTGAGGAGCGCGAACCGAGCCCGGTCGTCTGTGCCCCAGACCCTGGCCACCAGCTCGACCACCAGCCCGCTGACCAGGAACGTGGCCCCGAAGCGGGTGTCGACCGGGCCGTCCTCGGATCCGAAGTCGAGGAAGCCGGTGACCTGGATGGCGAAGTTCACGACCACGAACCCGAGGACCCACCACCGACCGTGCACGATCCGGAAGGCGACGAGGCCGAGGCCGGCCGCCAGGCAGACGAGGATCGGGCTGAACAGCAGGCTGAACTGCGGGACACCGAAGGTGAACTCGCCCTGCGGCGCCAGCAGGCCCTGGATCGTGAGCCATCCGCAGACGATGTGCGCGGCCCGGGCCCAGCCACCGTCGGTGGCGCGGACCCCCGACTCGGCGAGCACCAGCCATGCGGCCATGCCGGTGAAGGTGGCGCCGAGGATCATGAGCATGTGGGTGGGGCTCCACATGGTGACGTCGATGCCGTACTCGGTGTGCCACACCTCGTCGAGCGGGAAGCCGGAGACGGCACCGAGGCCGAGCGCCCACAGCGGCACGAGCGAGCGGGGGACCCGCAGCGCTCCGAGGTGGATGCCGTCGACCCGTTCGAAGGTGGCGACGAGGGTGCCGACCACAGCGGCGCCGAGGATCATCACCAGACCGATGAGGATCCCGGCATGGGGCGCGGTCATGAGCTCCTCGTCGCGACCCAGAGCGATGTGCCACGCCACGTCGGAGTAGAAGCCCTGCCCGGCCACCAGCAGCCCGTAGAGCGCCGTGCCGATGGTGACGGCCGCCCAGCCGGGGATGCGGGTGATGCGCGTGAGGCCGTTGGGGATGCGCGACAGAGGCTGGAGCATCGGCCAGGGCGTCGGGGAGGGCTGCCCGACCACGAAGAGCGCCACGGTGATGGCTGCGAACACCCCGATCAGGCCCCAGAACGGGGTCCACGAGGCGAGAGCCGAGCCCCCGAGGGTGCCGGTTGGCTCTGCCTGGGCGATTTGTCCGAACATGGTTACCATCAGTAACACGATTCCCTCCAGGGGGCAACGGTGCCTTGGGTCACCATGGCCGACTCGTGGCAGTGTGCTCGCGTGCGCCTCGCCCTGCTGCCCAAGGCCTCCTCGAACCGCGTCTACGGCGAATCGGCGTTCGATCTGACGGTGGCGGAGCTGGCCCTGGTGGCCGAGGCTGCAGGGCTCTCGCTGGGCGAGATCGAGCGCTCGGAGATCGGTGGCGTCGACCACCTGATCGTCGAGGTCGATGACGATGCGGCGCCGCTGACGGCGCGGGCGATCGCGGTGCTGTCGAACCTCTCCTCCCTGCACGCGCTCTACGAGCTGCGCCCTGACGGCCTGCTGCGGCCGCTCGAGGTGGCGCCGCTGCGCTGCCAGGACGAGGACGTCGTCACGATCCAGCGCTACCCGGGCAAGACGAACGAGGCCTTCACGCACCTGCTGGTGAACGCGGCTCTGGCCGCCGCCCACGGCGGCTTCGAGCGCCTGCTCGGTGGTGGGCGGCTGCGGCTGCTCGACCCGGCCTGCGGCCGAGGCACGTCGTTGAACCGGGCGATCGTGTACGGGCTCGACGCGGTCGGGATCGAGCACGACGACCGGGACGTCGACGCCTACGAGACCTTCCTGCTCACGTGGCTGAAGGACAAGCGGCTCAAGCACGCGGTCGAGCGCGCCAGGCTCCGCAAGGGGCGGCCCGCACCCGCTCGCCGGCTCGTGGTCACCTACGGAGGGGGAAAGGACCGCTCGACCCACCACAAGGTCGAGGTGGTCGCCGACGACACCGCCCGCACCCGCGACCACGTCGGTGCCCGCTCGATCGACCTCCTCGTGTGCGACCTCCCGTATGGCGTGCAGCACGGATCCCGGCCGGTCAGCGGCGAGCTGCAACGGGGTCCCGCGGACCTCCTCAGAGACGCGCTGCCGGCCTGGGTCGAGTCGTTGCGCCCCGGCGGCGGGGTGGCTCTCGGCTGGAACACCAAGACGCTGTCGCGGTCGGCGCTCGTTGAGAGGCTCATGGGTTCCGGCCTCGAGCTGGCGCGGCCGGCTGACGACACGGCCTTCGTCCACCGCGTCGACCGCTCCATCACCCGCGACGTCGTCGTGGCCCGCCGGCCCGCCTGAGCGTCCAGCCGAAGTCCGGTCTGTGCTGCCGCCCCGTATGATCTACGTCACACCTCGGGGGGAGACCGCAGTGACCGTCGCCGTAGATCGAGAGCTCAACCCGTCGCAGCCCATCAGCGCTCTGGGGGCGCACGGCTGGCTCGCGGTAGCGGGCGGTGCGTCGCTCGGCGCGGGTGCCATCCACGCGGCCGCCATCGGCGTGCACGCCGAGCACCGGCAAGCGGTGATCGCGTTCACGGCGGTCGCGGTGGTGCAGCTGGCCTGGGCCGCCGTGCTGCTCACCCGACCCGGTCGCTGGGTCGAGAACGTGGGTGCGCTCGCCACGCTGGGGGTCATCGGCGGCTGGGCGCGGGCCAAGACCACGGGCATCGCCTTCGTCGACGGCCTGGAGCAGGCCGAGGCGGTCCAGCGCGCCGACGGACTGGCCGCCGGCCTCGCGGTCGTAGCCGTGCTCGCCGTGCTGGCGAACCGCCTGGAGATCGGTCGCTCCGG
>DATCYI010000501.1:0-2024 GCA_036570385.1 Acidimicrobiales bacterium
GCCCGGAAGGGCTCCCGGGGCAGCGGCGTCCAGCCGGGTTGGTGGTGGATGGAGTCGAGCTCGACGAAGCGACTGCCGAGCCGCCGTGCGAGCTCCCGGCCCACCGTGCTCTTGCCCGCCCCGGGCACCCCCACCACCGACACCCGTCGCACCCGCCCAGCCTGCCATCTCGGTCCTCATGTCCGGACGGGCTGCGACCGACGAGGTTCGGGGCATGGCTGCACGTCAGGCGTGCACTGGTGCCCCGAACCTGCGGGGGAAGGCGAGGTTGGGGGCGTGGCTGCACGCCAGGCGTGCACTGGTGCCCCGAACCTGCGGGGGAAGGCGAGATGGGGGCGTGGGTGCACGTCAGGCGGGCACTGGTGCCCCGAACCTGCGGGGCGGGGCGGGGCGCCGGTCGGGCGGCGGTCGTACCCTCGACGACATGGCATCGGTGCTGCGAACCCATGAGGTGACCAACCAGCCGCCGCCGCTCGTCGGCTACGACGTCTTCGGTGCCGATGCGGCTCTGACCGAGGCCGTCGAGCGCGAGGGCGCCGGCTGGGCGCTCGACGAGCTCCACGACCTCGGGCGCCGGGCCGGCTCGGAGTCGGCGCAGGAGTGGGGTCGCCAGGCCGAAGCCAACCCGCCGGTGCTGCGCACCCACGACCGCTACGGCAACCGGATCGACGTCGTCGAGTACCACCCGGCGTACCACCAGCTGATGAGCCAGGCGGTGAGAGCCGGCCTCCACGCCGCGCCGTGGTCGGACGACCGACCCGGCGCTCACGTGGCCAGGGCGGCCAAGGTCATCGCCTGGTACCAGGTCGACGGCGGTCACGTCTGCCCGATCTCGATGACCTACTCGGTCATCCCGGCTCTGCGGCACAACCCGGAGCTCGCGGCGCGGTGGGAGCCGCTGATCACCTCGCGCACCTACGACCCGTCCGACCAGCCCATGGCGGAGAAGATCGGTGCCACCTGCGGCATGGCGATGACGGAGAAGCAGGGCGGCTCCGACGTGCGGGCCAACACGACGGTGGCGCGCCCGATCGGCACGACCGGCGAGCACCTGCTCACCGGCCACAAGTGGTTCTGCTCGGCGCCCATGTCCGATGGGTTCCTGATGCTGGCCCAGGCGCCCGGCGGCCTCTCGTGCTTCTGGGTGCCGCGCTGGCAGCCAGACGGCACGAAGAACCTCATGGCCATCCAGCGCCTCAAGGACAAGCTCGGCGACCGCTCCAACGCCTCCAGCGAGATCGAGCTGGCCGACACGTGGGGGATGCTCGTCGGGGAGGAGGGCCGCGGCGTCCGCACGATCATCGAGATGGTGGCCCACACCCGCCTCGACTGCACCCTGGGCTCGACCGCCAACATGCGCCACGGCGTCGCCCAGGCCACATGGCACGCGCACCATCGCAGCGCCTTCGGAGCGGTGCTCGACGACCAGCCACTCATGCTCAACGTGCTGGCCGACCTAGCCGTCGAGTCCGAGGCCGCCACCGCCGCGGCGCTTCGCCTGGCCCGGGCGTTCGACGCCGCGCCGGACGACGAGCACGAGGCCGCGCTCAAGCGCCTCCTCACACCGGTCATCAAGTACTGGACCTGCAAGCGCGCGCCGTCCCACGCCGCTGAGGCGCTCGAGTGCCTAGGCGGAGCGGGCTTCATCGAGGAGTCGGCGATGCCGCGCATCTACCGGCAGAGCCCGGTCAACGGCGTGTGGGAGGGATCCGGCAACGTCATGTGCCTCGACGTGCTGCGGGCGATGGTCCGCGCTCCCGAGGCCGTCGACGCCTACTGGGCCGAGGTGGGGGTCAGCGCCGGCGCTGACCGGCGGCTCGACGATGCCGTCGACGCGCTGCGCAAGGACCTGTCGGACCTCGACGACATCGAGGCGCGGGCGCGCCGGGTGGTGGAGCAGATGGCGCTGGTGCTCCAGGGATCGCTGGTGGTGCGGACCGCCCCGCCGGCGGTGGCCGACGCCTTCTGCGCCTCCCGCCTCGGCGGCGACAGCGGCCGGGCCTTCGGCACCCTGCCGTCGGGCC
>DATCYI010000502.1:0-3242 GCA_036570385.1 Acidimicrobiales bacterium
CTGGCCAGCAGCGTCGTGTCGGCCCAGCCGCCGGGCTCGCCTCCGATCAACAGCGGTGGCAGCGTCGCCGCGCTGCCTGCGGCGGCCACCTTCGAGGGCGGCAGCAACGCCTACGGCCTCGGTGCCGAGGCCACCGTCGACGGAACCGGCATGCTGCTCGGCAACCCGCACTTCCCGTGGAAGGGGCGCGACCGGTTCTACGAGATGCACCTCACCATCCCCGGTGAGTACGACATGATCGGCGCCGCCCTCTCCGGCCAGCCGGTCGTGGAGATCGGCCACAACGAGACGATGGGCTGGAGCCACACCGTCTCCACCGCCCGGCGGTTCACCTTCTACGAGCTCAAGCTCGTGCCCGGCGACCCCACCTCCTACCTGGTCGACGGCCAGCCCCGGAAGATGACGTCGCAGGTCGTGAACGTCGACGTGCGCGGCGCCGACGGACGGTGGCGCCAGGAGTCCCGCACGCTGTGGTCGAGCGAGCACGGACCGATCGTCACCGTCCCGCCGCTCGGCTGGTCCGACACGACCGCATACGCGCTGCGCGACGTGAACGAGGATGCCGGCCGCACCTTCGACGGGTACATCGAGATGGGTCAGGCCGGCTCCGTGCGCGAGCTCGACGCGGTGCTCGACGCCTGGCAGCACCTCCCCTGGATCAACACTGTCGCCGCCGACAGCACCGGCGAGGCGTACTACGGCGACCACTCCGTCGTGCCGAACGTGTCCGACGAGAAGCTCGCCTCGTGCATCACCCCGATCGGCGAGATCGCCCTCGACCAGCTCGGCGTGTTCATCCTCGACGGTGCCCGCACGGCTTGCGGCTGGGGCACCGACGCCGATTCGCGGGTGCCGGGCATCCTCGGACCGTCGAACCTGCCCACGCTGTTCCGCGACGACTACGTCACCAACTCCAACGACAGCTACTGGCTGGCCAACCCGGAGCAGCCGCTCGAGGGCTTCGACCGGATCATCGGTGTCGAGGGCACCCAGCGCAGCCTTCGCACCCGCCTCGGGCTGATGCAGGTCCAGGAGCGCATCGCCGGCACCGACGGCCTCGCCGGTGAGGGCTTCACCCTCGATCAGCTCCAGGAGGTGATGTTCTCGAACCGGATGCTCGCCGCCGAGCTCGCCCGTGACGACCTCGTCGCGCTTTGCGAGGACGCCGGCAGCGTCGTGGTCGACGGCGCCGCCGTCGACCTCGGTCCGGCCTGCGATGCTCTGGCCGCCTGGGATCTGCGCGTCGACCTCGACAGCCGCGGCGCCCACCTGTTCCAGCGCTTCGCCGACAACGGTGGCCTGAAGTGGAAGGTCCCGTACAGCGACGCCGATCCTGTGCACACGCCGCACACGCTCGACACTGCCGACCCCGAGGTGCTCCAGGCGCTGGGCATGGCGGTGAAGTCGCTGAACGAGGACGGCATCGCGTTCGACGCGCCGCTGCGCGAGCTGCAGTTCGCGAAGCGTCCCGACGGTCCGATCCCCGTCCACGGCGGCTCGGGCCAGCTCGGCGTGTTCAACGTGATCGGCCCGGTCATGAGCGACGACATCACCGCTGGGGCCAGCTTCATCCTGGCCGCGGAGTTCACGCCCGAGGGACCCCGCAGCCGGGCGATCCTCGCCTACTCCAACTCCACCGACGTCACCTCACCGCACGTCAGCGACCAGACCGAGCTGTACTCGCAAGAGCAGTGGGTCGACCTCGACTACCACGAGGCCGACATCGTCGCCGACCCCGCGTACACGACCCGCACCATCCGCCAGGGCCCGCCGCCGCCGCCATTCGACATCAGCGCGTTCTGCGACGGCGCTCCCCCGGCCGACGGGTTCCCCGACGTGGGCGGCGACAACGAGCACATCGAGGCCATCGACTGCCTCGGCGGGCTCGAGCTGCTCCGGGGCCGCGCGGACGGGCTCTACACCCCGCAGCTGCCGACCCGGCGCGACCAGATGGCGAGCCTGATCGCTCGCATGATGGACGCCGCGGCCGACCTCGACCCGCAGGGCACCGCCATCGAGCCACTGCCCGCCCACGACGGCAGCAACCGCTTCGACGACGTGCCCGACGACAGCGTGCACGTGGCGGCCATCAACCGACTGGCCGACGCGGGGATCACCCTCGGCACCGGACCGAGCACCTTCGAGCCGGCCGTGCCCGTCACCCGCGAGCAGATGTCGTCGTTCATCGCCCGAGCCCAGTCGTTCCTCACAGGAACGCCGTTCCCGGTGCCCGAGCTGGACCACTTCGTCGACGTCGTCGGCGTTCACCGCGCCAACGTGAACGCGGTCGCCGGCGCCGGCATCGCGGTGGGTGACGGCGTCAGCCGGTTCCTCCCGCGCTTCCCGGTACGGCGCGACCAGGTGGCGTCGTTCCTGGCCCGGACGCTCGCCGTCGCCCACGACGCCGATCTGATCGCGCCCGCCGGCTGAAGCGCTGAGCTGGTCAGCGCCGGTGAGCTGACACCGCGTAGTCGCCACCTGGGACCCACGTAGCTCGGTCCCAGGTGGCGAAGCGCTCCTGCAGCTCGAGGCCGGCGGCGGCGCAGTGCTCGTCGTACTGCTCGACGGTGTAGCCCCGGTCGAGGCTGAAGCCGGCCACCAGCAGACCGCCCGGCCGGACGTGGCGGGCCACGCCAGCCACCAGCGCGGCCTCGGTGCCGGGCGGCGTGAACAGCGGGACGTTGCCGGCCATCACCACCACGTCGAACGTGCGGTCGAGCGAGAGCTCCGTGAGGTCCTGCTGCACCCACGTGATGTCAGGCGCACGCTCGCGGGCGGTGGCGAGCATCGACGCATCGACGTCCGCGCCCACGACGTCGATGCCGTGGCGAGCCAGCTCGATGGCCACCCGCCCCGTGCCGCACCCGGCGTCGAGCACCGAAGCGGGCTCGTAGGCCCGCACGAACGTCGCCTCGCCGTGCACGTCGCTGCCCGCCGCGGCCAGCCGATCGAACCGAGCCTGGTAGTCCTCCCCGTCCCAGCTCACGCTTCGCCGCTCACCGCTCTCCCATGCCCCTGCAGGCTACGACCCCGTCGGTTCTGGGGATGGAAAGTGGCCACATAGGCCGTTAACCACCCCCAGTTCGGGCGGGCCCCGGGAGCTAGGTGCGGCCCTCGTCTTCCTGGGCGGACTCGAGGGCCAGCTGCTCCTGGATGGCGCGCTTCTCCCAGGTGGCGTGGAAGGTGGGGTAGCCGGCGGCGGCCATGGCGGACAGGACGCGCTCGTCGTCGTCGACCACGAC
>DATCYI010000503.1:0-21546 GCA_036570385.1 Acidimicrobiales bacterium
GCTCCTGCTCACGCGACGCTCCACCACCCGGCGCCCGGATGCCGCGGCCTGGGCGCTGGGACCGGGCCTCCTGGGGGCCATGGCTGCCGCCGCCATCGCCACCGTGCCGTGGAGCCCGACGCTGGCGGCGGCCGATGTCGACGATGGCATCGTGCTCGTCGGTGCGGCGTTCGCAGCGGTGATGGTCGGGGTCTTCCTCCACGGCTGGGCGGCCAATGCGCCGATGAGCATTTCGGGCGGCTACCGGTTCGCCGCCCTCGCTCTGTCCTTCGAGATGCCGCTCGCTCTGGTGCTGATCGCAGCGGCCCTTCCGGCGGAATCGCTGGCCCTGGGCGACATCGTCGAATCCCAGGCCGGTCTCTGGAACGTCGTCCGCCAACCGCTCGGCCTGCCGCTCTACCTGGTAGCGGGCTTGGGGCTCGCCTCATGGGGTCCGCTGCGGCAGTCGGACGCCCGTGACCTCGCCGGAGGGACGAGGAGCGAGGTGGCCGGACCCGATCGCCTGGCCTGGTCGGCGGCGCAGCTGGCGGTGCTCGGAGCCGTGGCCGTCGTCGGTGCGGCGGTGTTCCTAGGTGGCTGGCAGGGACCGCTGCTGCCCGCACCGGTGTGGATGGGTGCCAAGGTGCTCGCTCTGCTGGTCGTGCTGGCCTGGATCGGGCATCGCGTGGCGCGCGTGCGCCTGGAGCGCTTCGTGGTGGTCTCGTGGGCGGTCTTCATCCCGCTCGCCCTCGTCGACGTCTTCGTGTCCGGGGTGTTGGCGCTGTGAGCGGTGTGACGCTGGTCGACGTGGCGTTCTGGGTGTTCGGGGCCGGCAGTGTCCTAGCCGCCTGGCTCGTCTTCCGCGTCGACTCGATGGTGCGGGCCGCCTACTGGCTGTTCGCATCGTTCGTCGGCGTCGGCTTCGTGATGGTGCTCCTGAACGCGCGGTTCCTCGGCCTCGTGCTCGTGCTCATGATGGCGGGCGAGATGACGATCATGGCGGTCTTCATGGTCATGTTCATGATGAACCCCGCCGGACTGAACCCCATGACCATGGTGCACCAGCACCGCACGGCCGTAGTGGCCGGCCTGGTGTCGTTCGTGGCCCTTGCGGGCGTCGGGCTGGTGTCGGATTTTCCGGACCGGCCCGTCGACAGGGGCCAGGATCCGACCGAGGCGCTGGGCGTCGAGCTGCTCGGAGAATCGATGCTGATCTTCGAGATCGCCGGCGTGACGCTGCTGGCGACGATGATCGGCGCCATCGCGCTGGCGAGCAAGCGAGGCCGCTACGGCGATGCCCAGGCCGGCTCGGTCGCTCCGGAGCTTCCCGACTCAGCCCCGAGCGGCACACTGGAGCCTGCCGCTGAGACTTCGATGGATCACAGCGGACACGGCATGGGGCACGGATGACCCTGCAAGCGCTCCTGGTGATCGCGGCCGCGCTGTTCGGCGTCGGCGTCTACGGAGCGCTGTCCCAGCAGACCTTCGTGATGATCATGATGGGGCTCGAGCTGATGCTGAACGGTGCCATGCTCGCCGCGGTCGCCTTCTGGGCGCAGACGAGCGGTGGCAACCCCAAGGGTCAGCTCCTGACGGTGGTCGTCATGGTCGTGATGGCGGTAGAGGCCGCCATGGGCTTCGCCCTCATCATCGGCATCTACCGGATCCGCAAAGCCGACATGACCGAGAAGCTGAAGCGGCTGCGCGGCTGATGGCTTGGATCGTGCCGCTCGTGCCGCTCGTGGGAGCGGCAGCCGTCGTCATGAGCCGACGCCGCCCCCATGTAGCTGCCACTGTGGCCGTCACCGCTGCCGCGACGGCGGCCGGCGCAGGTTGGTGGGCAGCGGCCACTGCGGCGACGGGCACGTGGCGCTGGGGCGAGGGCCTGCGTCTCGAGCTGGCCGTCACCGGGCTCGCGCAGGTGATGGTCGTCCTCGTCCCCGCGGTGGCGGTGCCCGTGCTGGCCTATGCAGCCTCGGCCATGCGGGACGACCCCGGGCTGGTGCGGTTGCTCGCCCTGCTGCAGGTCTTCGTAGCCGGCATGCTCCAGCTCGTCGCGGCCGCCGACCTCCTCACCGTCCTGATCGCCTGGGAGATCGTGGGAGCGTGCTCCTGGGGACTCATCTCCCACCAGTGGCGCGACCCCACACGGCCAACGGCGGCATTGCACGCGTTCCTCACCACACGAGCCGCAGACCTCGGCCTCCTCGCCGCCGCAGCGGTGGCGCTCGCCACCACCGGATCGATGCGCTATGACACGCTTGGCGAGTTGCGGGGCTGGCCGGTGCACGCGGTATCAGTCGGCATCCTGCTGGCCGCGCTCGCCAAGTCGGCCCAGGTCCCGTTCTCGCCCTGGCTCTTCTCGGCCATGGCCGGCCCCACCTCGGTGAGCGCGCTCCTGCACTCGGCCACCATGGTCGCTGCCGGTGCCTACCTCCTCGCCCGCACGGTGCCCGAGCTCGGCGCAGCGGGGTGGCTGCCCGGCGCCGTGGTCGGGTTCGGACTGCTGAGCGCCGTCGCCGGCGGTCTGGTGGCGACGGCCCAGACCGATCTCAAGCGGGCGCTGGCCGCATCGACCACCGCTCAGTACGGGCTCATGTTCGTGGCCGTCGGTTCGGGGTCGGTCGCCGCGGCAGGCGCCCACCTCGTCACCCATGCGATCTTCAAGTCGTTGCTCTTCCTCGGGGCGGGTATCGCGCTGCACGCCGCTGGCTCGGGCTACCTCGGCGCCCTTCGCCTCGGGCGGGCGCTGCCCTTCGCCGCCGCTACGTTCTGGGTTGGCGCGCTGGCCTTGGCCGCTCTGCCGCCCCTCGGTGCGGCCTGGTCCAAGGAGGAGATCCTGAGCGCCACTGTTCACCGAGGAGCCTGGGTCGGCGCCGGCGTCCTTCTGGCTTCGCTGCTCAGCGCGCTCTACGCCGGCCGGCTCGCCGTCCTGGCCTACGGTCCCGGTGAGCCGGTCGCCGGCGAGCGCCCGACCTGGCCTGAGCGGGCCGCCGTCGGCGCCCTCGCCGCCACGAGCGTCCTCCTCGGTGTGCTCTGGATCCCAGCGCTGGGCGAGCGAGTGGAGGCGCTGACGGGCGGTGATCTCGCGGCCGGAGCCGCCTGGGAGCTGCCAGTCTCCCTGGCTCTGATCGGCGCCGCGGCGGTGGCAGTGCGGACGCTGGCACGGCGCGGCCACCTCCTCGACCTGGCCCTGGGCCAGCGCCTCACCGCGTTCGTGGCCGGCTGGTTCGGCCTGTCCACGCTCGCCCGGGTGGCCGTGGTGGATCCGGTCCTGGCGCTCTCGAGGGTCCTGGCGCGCTTCGACGACCGCGTCGCCGATGCTGGCGTGCGAGCGGCGGCCCGGATCACGGAAGCGCTCTCCCGGTCGCTGTCGTCGTGGGGCGAGCGCACGTTCGACGGCACCGTGCTGGGTGCCGCACGCACCCTCAAGGCGGTAGCGGCAGGTTCGTGGCGCTTTGACGACGGTCCTGTCGACGGCTTCGTGCGCGGTACAGCCGCCGGAACCGTCCTGCTCGCGAGCGGCTCGCGTCGGTTCGACGAAGGCGGCGTCGACGGGACGGTGGAGGGCTTGGCTCGCGTCACCGGGGTGGCCGGACGTCGAGCGAGGCAGCTCCAGACCGGGCTCAGCCACCACTACTACGTCATCGTCGCAGCCGGCCTTGTGGTCGCTGTCGCCGTCATCGCCTTCGGGAGGTAACCCTTGCTGTCAGCAGCGATCTTCGTGCCCGTCCTCGCGGCGGTCCTACTGCTGGTGTGGCCGAGGCTCGATGAGCGCGGTGCCCGACGGGTGGCACTGCTAGGAACCGCGGTCCCGCTCGCGTTGATGATCGTGGCCTGGCTCCGGTTCGACGGCGATGGCGGCTTCGAGCTCGTGGAGTCGATGTCGTGGATCCCGTCGATCGGCGTCAGCTACCGGGTCGGCGTTGACGGTCTCTCGTTGCCCTTGGCGGCGATGAGCGCTCTCCTGTTCCTCGTAGCGGTGGCCTACCCCGCGGACCTGCGTGGTCGACCCCGCCAGTACTTCGCGGCGTTCCTCTTCCTCGAGGGCACCTCGCTTGGCCTCTTCCTCGCTCTCGACCTGTTCCTGTTCTACGTGTTCTTCGATCTGGGTCTCGTTGGCATGTACTTCCTGATCGCCGTGTGGGGCCACGGCGACTCCCGGCGATCAGCACTCAAGTTCTTCATCTACACGTGGGCTGGGTCGCTCGCCATCCTCCTCGGCATCATCGGCCTCGCCCTGTCGGCCGACCCGGTGACCTTCGACATGGCCGAGCTGATCCGCCAGCAACCACTCGGTGCGGATGGCCTTCGAGCGGTGCTGGTCTTCTTGGCCTTCGGCGTTGGCCTGGCGGTGAAGATCCCGACCGTGCCGTTCCACACGTGGCTGCCGCCGGCGCACGTCGATGCCCCGGCGCCCGCTTCGGCGATCCTGGCCGGCGTCCTGCTCAAGATGGGCACGTACGGGGTGGTCCGCATCATGTTGTCGATGATGCCCGCCACCTTCGAGCGCTTCGCCCTTCCCATCGGCATCCTGGCGGTGGTGAGCATCGTCTACGGGGCGCTTGTCGCACTCGCCCAGACGGACCTGAAGCGGATGATCGCCTACTCGAGCATCAACCACATGGGCTACGTCATCCTTGGCGTCTCGGCGGCTGCAGCCGCTGGCGCAGGGGACATCGACAGCAGGACGCTAGCGCTCAGCGGCGCCACCCTGGAGATGGTCGCCCACGGCCTGATCACGGGTGCGCTCTTCCTGATCACGGGATCGGTGTTCGCGCGTGGCGACACCTACGAGATCGACCACTTCGGGGGCCTGGCATCCCGCGCTCCGCTCATGACGAGCGCCATCCTCGTCGGCAGCTTCGCGAGCCTCGGGCTGCCAGGCCTGGCCGGCTTCGTCGCCGAGTTCCAGATCTTCGTCGGCACGTTCGCGGTGGAACCCGTCCTCGCCGCCTTCGGGCTCCTAGGCATCGTCATAACCGCTGCCTTCTTCCTGCGGATGGTCCAGCGGGCGTTCTTCGGGGCGCTCCCTGAGCGCTGGGCCCGCTGGCCTGACCTGGGCCGCAGCGAGGGCGTCGGCCTGGCGGCTCTGCTCGCGCTGGTGATCGTCATCGGCGTGGCCCCGAGCTGGGTGCTCGATGTCATCGATGCCGGCACCTCGGTGATCGTCGGTCCATGAACGGCGGCCACGACATGGATGGCATGAGCATGCCGGTGGGGGACGTCACCCCGGAGATCCTGCTCGTCGTCGGCGCTGTGGTGGTCCTTGTCGCAGCGCTCTTCCTGCGCCGTGAGCGGCAGTGGTGGTGTCCCCTGCTGGCGATGGTCGCTCTGGCGAGCTCGGCGGTCGCTGCCTTCGCGATGCTCGGCGGCGGGCAGTCCTCCACCTTCTTCGGCACCTACGCCGCCGATGATGCAGCGGTCTGGGCCAAGCTCATCATCCTGGCCATCACGGCCGTTGTGCTGTTGATGTCCATCGAGTGGTTCGCCGCCGATGCGCGTGGTGGCGAGCTCTACGCGCTGCTCCTGCTCTCGGCCGCGGGAGCCATCGTCCTCGCGTCGGCGACGGACCTGATGGGAGTGCTCCTGGGGATGCTGCTGTCGTCAGCCACCGGCTACGTGCTCACCGCTTACCACAGAGCCGACGCTCGCAGCGGCGAGGCCGGCATCAAGTACTACCTCTTGGGCGCTCTCACGAACGGTGCCATGGCATACGGCGTAGTGCTGCTGTTCGGCCTGGGTGGGACCACCACGCTTGAAGGGCTAGCCGATTCCCTCATCGGTGCGGACCGGGTCGGCCTGATCGCCGCGAGCAGCCTGGTCATCGTGGGCCTCGCCTTCAAGCTCGGTGCGGTCCCGGTCCACGCCTGGGTGCCCGATGTCGCCGACGGGGCGCCCGGCCCCATCGCCGCTCTCGTCACCACCGCGCCGAAGGTAGGTGCGTTCCTGGCGCTCACGCGCGTCGTCTTGATCCTGCCCGAGGACGCGTTGGGCTGGCGGTTGCTGGTAGCCGTGCTCTCCGCAGGCACCATGACGCTCGGCAACCTGGCCGCGCTCTGGCAGGACGATGTGCGCCGCCTCCTGGGGTGGTCAGCGGTCTCGCAGTCGGGCTATGGCCTCATGGCTGTCGTCGCTCTCGGTCGCAGCGAGCTGGCGCTGCCGTCGCTCCTGTTCTTCCTGCTGGCCTACGCCGCCGCCAACCTCGCAGCCTTCGGCGTCGTCGTCGAGCTGCGTGGACGACGCGACCGCGGCGCCTACGCAGGTCTGGCCACCGCGCGACCGCTGCTGGCGCTCGCCCTGGTGGTGAGCTTCCTGTCCTTTGTTGGGATACCACCCCTGGCCGGGTTCACGGCCAAGCTCTCCCTCTTCGCAGCCACGATCGATGCTGGCTATGCGTGGCTGGCCGTCGTTGCCGTCATCAACAGCGTCGTGTCGCTCGTCTACTACTTGCGGGTCATAGCTCCCGCGTACTTCGAGCCGCTCGTCGCGCCGATCCCCGTCCTCGGTCAGTGGGCCTATGGCGCCACCCTGTTCAGTGCCGTAGCGGTCATCGCCCTCGGCCTGCTGGCCGGTCCCTTCATCGACGCCTTCCTGCGGGCCGACCTGCTTCCAGGGTGAGCCGAGGATCCGGACAGGGTCTCGGCTCACCCTGGAAGTCGTCAGGCGGCGCTCACCCTGGAAGCCGTCAGGCGGCCTGCCCGCGGCAGCGGTCGTACCACTCGCATAGCCACTGCTCCATCTTCGCGATCTCGGCGCTCTGGGCGGCGATGATGTTCTCGCAGAGATCGAGAAGCTCGTCGTGGTAGCCCCGGCGCAGGCACATCTCACCCTCGCGGATCGCCTGGCGGTGGTGCTTGATCATCGACTGCATGAACTCGACCTCGAACTCGGCGCCCGAGAGCGAGGCGAGGCGCTCCATCTGCCGCATCTGGCCGGGGTTCATCATGGGTTCGTGCGACATGTCGTACCACTCCTGCAGCCACGACTGCATCTGATCGATCTGCTGCGATTGTGAGGTCTTGATCGCCTCGCAGGTCTCCAACAGCTCGGGATGAACCGCCTTGACGAGGCAGATCTCAGCCATCTCCACGGCCATGGCGTGGTGATCGATCATGTCCATTAGGAAGTCGACCTCGAACTTCGCCGTGGACTCCTCCGGTGCTGGCTCTTCAGCCGCAGCGGGTGCGGCGATGGCGATGCCAGCGCCGCCGACCGCGACCAGCACCAACACCGCCACACGGCTGAACGCCTTGCCCATCATGTGGTCACTCCAGCCATCTCGCGGCACGACTGGGCGCACGTCCGGCAGGCCTCGGCGCAACGTCGCATCTGCTCGTCGTCGCCCATCTGCTCGCACGACTCCGCGCAGCGTTCGCAGACCTCTGCGCATGTAGCGCAGGTCCGCGCATGGAGATCGGAGCCCCGAGCCATGAAGCTGCCTGCGGTCTGGCAGATCTCTGCGCAGTCGATCAGGAGCTTCACGTGCTCCGGCCTGGCGTGCTCGCCGCCCTCGGTGAGGCAGTGCGTCACCGTCTCCCAACAGGTGGCGCTGCAGTCGGCTGTCGCCTCGATGGCGCTGCTCTCATGGCGGGGTCGTGCATGGGTTCTCCTTCGGGTCGGGTCCTACGACGCCTTGTCGTCGTGGCCCTCCTTACCTGCCTGGCGACTGGCTAAACGGTGCCCAGAAGCGCGCGACCGCCGACTACGACACCATGTCGGAGCCTGCGGTAGCGTCATGGAGACGCGTGCTCTGCCCAGGAGACCCCCTAATGCGCCTGCGCCTCATCGTCGCCGCCCTCGGACTGACCACCTTGATCGGTGCCGCCTGCTCGTCTGCGGATCCGTCGACGGTCATCGCTGGCGACAGCACTACGGCCGAGCACAACGAGGCTGACGTGCGCTTTGCCCAGGGGATGACCCACCACCACAGTCAAGCGGTGGAGATGGCGGAGCTGGCGTCAGCACGAGCGGAGAGCGCCGAGGTGAAGGACCTCGCTGAGCGCATCGCGGCTGCACAGGCGCGCGAGGTCGAGCAGATGGCCGCCTGGCTAGAGGATTGGGGCGAGCCCGGGGAGGCCGATGGGATGGATGGGATCCTGCCCGGCGAAAGCGTCATGATGACCGACGACGACATGTCCGCGCTCGAGGCCTCGAACGGCCCCGAGTTCGACGTGATGTTCCTCGAGATGATGATCCTGCATCACAGCAGCGCCGTGGACATGGCTGAGGCTGAGCTAGTTAACGGTCGATTCCCGGAGGCGATCAAGCTGGCCAGTGCGATCGAGACGGCGCAGGAAGCAGAGATCGGTGAGATGCAGAAGGTGCTCGAAGACCTTGGCTCCTGATCGTCGCCGTGCGGGAAACGGCGCCTTCGGCTCGTCGGAGCTCTGGACGAGGGCTGGCCGGTTTCTCCGGAGCCTCGTTCTGATCGGCTTCGTCGCCTTGGCTGCGGCGGGGGTCCTCGTGCGGTTGCGCGACGACGACTCGCCGTCGCGGTCCAGTCGAGTGCCCGCTGAGGAGGTGGTCCACCTCCACGGGATCGGGCTCAACCCAGCGGACGGCCAGCTCTATGTGGCCTCCCACACCGGCGTCCTCACGACGGGACCCGATGGCGAGCTCGTGCGGGTCGGCGATCGCTACCAGGACACCATGGGCTTCACGGTCCTCGGGCCAGACACATTCCTCGGCAGTGGCCATCCCGACCTACGAGAAGATGCCCCGAGGTCTCTGGGGCTGATCAGGTCCGAGGACGCAGCCGAGAACTGGGAACCGGTCTCCTTGTACGGCGAGGCCGACCTGCACGCCATCGTGTCCGCACACGACCGCATCTACGCAGCCGACGCCACGGCCGGCCAGCTGATCGTCAGCACCGACGAGGGGCGGAGCTGGCAGAGACGAGGCGAGGTCGAGCTGGCCGCCCTGGCCGTTGATCCGTCGGACCCCAACCGGCTCGTCGGCAGTGACTACGCCGGGTCGCTGCATCGAAGTGAGGATGGCGGCCTGACATGGCAGCCCGTCGACGGTCCAACGGTCACCACACTCGCCTGGGGGGCCGAGGTCGGGCTGCTCGGCGCCGGGCCCGAAGGTGATGTGCATGCCAGCGCGGATGGTGTGACGTGGGAGGAGGTCGGGCGCATCGACGGCAGCGGACCCGTGATCACGATCGTCGACGGGGTCGTCTGGGCCGCCGCAGACGGTGCCCGGTTCGTCCACTCCGACGACGGGGGCCTCACCTGGACCGCTACCGACCGCTCATCCAGCTGACAACCCAAGGGAGCTCACCTTGCTCGGACTGATCGAGTTCGACACCATCGTCAAGATCGGCATCGGCCCCCTGCAGGTGTCGCCCCACGGTATCTTCACCGCGATCGGGTTCATAGCCGGTGCGCGGCTGCTGCTGGCGACGACACGTCGCTGGGGCATCGATGACGAGCTCATCTACTCGATGCTCTATCGAGGAGCCATCGGTGCCCTGATAGGTGCTCGGGTCGCGTACGCAGTGAACCACTGGTCCGACTACGCGGACGACCCGTTGTCAGTGCTGGCCGTGTGGGAAGGCGGCATCTCGCTCTTCGGAGGCATCTTCGGAGGTGTCCTCGCTGCCGTGCCGGTGATGCACCGCGAGCGGCTGTCGTTCTGGAGGCTCATGGACGCAGCGGCACCCGGCCTCGCGCTGGGCATCCTCATCGGCCGCATCGGGGACCTCCTGGTGGGCGATCACCTCGGCGAGCCGACCGACTTCGCGCTCGGCTTCCGGTGCACCGACCAGGACACAGCCTCCCGGTGTGTTGCGGCCGTCGGGGAGGGCGTCCACCAGCCCGCCCTGTATGACATGGCCAACGCTGGCAGCTTGCTCGTCGCACTGCTCGTGCTCCGCCGCCGCCCTCGTTGGGATGGCTTCTTGATCCTCGTGTTCGCAGCCTGGTACGGCGCTGGCCGCTTCCTCGAGGATTTCTTCCGCATCGACGACACCGTTGCCCTGGGCCTGTCGGGGAGCCAGCTGAGCGCCCTCACACTGGTCGTCGTCGCGGGTGGCTGGTTGGCGTTCGTGCGCCGAACGCCCGGTCTCGACACCGCGGGTCACCCGGAAGACGAGGCCGAGGTGGATAGGTCTGGATCAGAGAGCCCGAGGTCCGCACCGGGCGGATGACAACTGGTGACCCCGGTCCTCACGGCCCGTCGTAGGCGAAGTGCAGGTGGTCCTGGTGCACGGTGTTCGTGAACGACGCACCTGTCCCCGCGCCATCGAGGTCCCAGGGGGAGCCGACCTCGGTGACGCCCTGGGCGAGCGCCGCCTGGACCAGCTGGTAGGCAGGGCTGCCGACCGAGCGCTGATCGATGACCGGCACTCCGTCGACGGCCCAGATGTCCACACCTCGACCGGCGGTGTGGTTGCTGACCGACTCTGCCCCGAACACGTTGTGCGGGTGACCGGTCGCCAGCACCGTGACGGAAAGCGGGAGTTCGCTGGCGAGACCATTCAGCGCTTCGAGGATCGGATCGCTGATCCGACCGGCCTCGATGTCCCATCGAGCGGTGTCCGATAGCTCGAGGTTCGGGTTGGCGAGGGCAGCCTCACCGGTGGGCGTGACAGCAGGGCTCACCGGAGGCTCGCCGCCGGTCGAGGCCAGCTCGCTGACGGTCCAGCCGTCGGCGCCCTTCTCGAGTCGAACGTCAACGGTTCGGGTCACCGTGCGCTCCTCGTCGCCGACGAGCGTCCGGTGACGCACGACGACCATCATCGACGCAGCAGAGTCCGTCAGTCCCCCAAGCTGGGGGTAGACGATGTCGAGCTCGGACGAGGCGTTCTCGACCAGGAACGGCGCAACCGCAGCCGCTACATCGAGGCGCACCGGCTGGCCGGCGAGCCGTCGCGTGACCGCCTCGACGGTTCCGCCGCCCACGTCGTAGATAGCGATCGCCTGGAGCGCGTCTGCGGCCATCTGCTTCAGCTCGGGGACCGGCTCGCCAGCGATGGGGCGATACGGGGCAGCCGGCCTGAGCACCAGCCTGGTCGTGGTTGTCGACGACGATGTCGACGGCTCCCTCGGCGCTGCATCAGGGTTACCCGAGGAGCTCGAGCACGCCGTCGCCAGGAGGGTCAGCGCGACGAGTAGGAGCAGCGGAGACCGCCGTTTCATCCGAGCAGCTTCTGGTAGCGGACCCAGCTCACCCCATCACGATCGCTGCAGAGCTCTCCCGAGCGCCACCCCAGCCGTTCATAGAACCTGCCGGCGCCAGCTTCACCGGGCAGCGTGAGGAGCTCTGCGCGTGCGAGGCCGCGCTCGCGGGCTACAACCTCGAACGCGCCGACCAGTGCTGCCCCAGCCCCTGCACACCTGCCCTGAGGTGTCACCACGAGGTGGGCGAGCACCGCTGGCGATGCCTCTCCGTGGGCGCCTGCCGTTGGGGCCTCAGCGCGTCTGCGGCGAGCGACCTGCAGCAGGGCAATGAGGTAGCGCCACGCGCGCGTCCGAACGAAGCGCATGGCCACCGCTGGATGCGACGTCAACGAGATGACACCACCGCGCACAAGGCTGGCGGCGTGGTGGCGAAGGACGTGCTCGCGGTGGGCGCGGCGGTCGACCGTGCCGCAGAGGAAGCCGAACATCCCATGCTCGCCCTCGATGGCCAGTGCCACGGCGGTCGGAGTGTTGAGGTAGGTCCGCAGATACCGCCGGAGGAACCGCTCGCCCAAGCTCGGGAACAGCCCATGTGGGAGGTGCTCCCGGTGGAGCCTCGCAGCCCTCACGAGGTCATGCTCGTTCATGGGACGGACACCGATGACGGGAGCGGTGGCCCGACCGCGACGAGGCATCTGGGCAAGTTACTACACGGTGTCATACTACAGAGAAGCACCGGTTAGTTTGGTGCCACGGGGGCTCTGCACCGTTCACCCGCGGCATGGCCCCTGGAAGGCCCAATAGGGCTCCGGTATCGAGCAGGCTCAGAGCGGGCAGAAGCCGATGAGCCCGATCAAGCCATGGTGGCTGTGGGTGCTCCAGACGATGAGGCACGCGGCGACAACGCCCGTGAGCAGCAGCACGGGAGCGACGAGCGCTGCGCGACGCTGAAGGCTCGGGTGGTTGGGAGGCGTGTCGAGCGCGGTCAGGCGGTCGACGACGGTGCACGAGGTGGCGAAGGCGGGAACGGGGCTGAGGATCGTCTGGGTCGTCTTCAGCAGCGCTCGCCGGAGGACGTCGCGCGCGCCCGGCCGTGTAGCGGCTTCCTCGTCGGCCCAGCGCTCGACCCCGAGCCGGACTGCTCCAATGCTCGCTTGGACGCCCGGCAGCCACCCGAGGGCGCGATCGAGAATCGCCGCGAGCGTCACGTAGCGGTCGTGGTGATGGCGGAGGTGTGCCATCTCATGTCGCACGACGGCATCGAGCTCCTCTGGGCTAAGCGCTGAGGCGAGGCCCTCCGAGATGACGACCTGGGCCGGTGGTCCGGGCGCGGCGTAGGCGAGGACCTCCGCTGTCGGGAGTATCACGAGTTCGCCGGCATCGAGCTCGTGGTGCTCGCCGAGCCAGCTCTCGATGCGAGCGTCGCGCTGCAGGCGCTGGACGTTGGTCCGGGCCGAGTGACAGCGCAGCACGAGCGCTACAAAGCCGATGGCGCTCACCCAGCCGCTGAAGGAACCACCAGGCATCGCGGGTCCGAGCACGCGATGGCAGGCGTCGGCCACCGAGTCGACGTGCACTGCTCGGAACACGGTGGGCACGGCGGCCAGGAACAGGCCGAGCTGTAGCGCCCGCAGGCCGGTCCACAGCGAGGCCCGGGAGATCCGGCCCCATTCGCTCGGGTGCAGGTCTCTACCGACCCTGGCGACCGCTCCCGGGAACAGGATCAGCAACAGCCCGACGCCAAGCAGGAGGACGCTCACCGCCTGCCACGCGTCCGCTTGATCACGTCGCGGAGCTCAGACAGCTGATCGGCTGGGAGCGACTGCACGAAGTGGTTGAGCGCCAGTGAGTGATCACCGGAGCTGGCGAGCACGTCGCTCATGCGGGCCGCCGCCCGCTCCTCCTGGGAGATCTTCGGACGGTATGCGTACGAGCGACCCGACCTCTCACGCTCGAGCAGACCCTTGCGCCACAACCGCACGAGGATCGTCATCGTCGTCGTGTACGCCAGGCCCCTGGCTGCACCGAGCGCATCATGGACGTCTCGCGGTGTGAGCGCTCCGCCGTTAGCCCAGAGGACGCCGAGCACCTGGTTCTCCAGCTCACCGCTAGGCAGCTTTGCCATCGACCTTCCTTCTGTCAGCCCGGATCGTAGTAGCCGACCGTAGACGTCAGGTGCGTGACCGTCCCCTCGTCAGGTCAACCACGACAGGTTGTAGTATTTCTCGGCTCACCGCTGCACCGGCCGTGAGGACCATTGGGTAGGAGGGTTGTGCGGATCGGTCGTAGGGTGCTGCTGGGACGGTCGCTGCAGGTGGCTGCGATTGCCGTTGCCGGGATCGTCCTGGTCACCGTCTTCGCTCCGCAGTCGCCGACGACCGCGTATGAGCCCAGCGGGGACCCGATGCCACTCCCGAATGAGCAGTTGGCCCCGGTCGACACGGAGCAGTTCGGGCGCATCCTGGTGGGCTTGTCCGGGGCGCCGGTGGTGGTCAACATCTGGGCGTCCTGGTGCGGGCCGTGCCGAGCCGAGATGCCACTACTAGAGCAGGCCGCCAGTGACTACGAGGGCCGGGTCACCTTCGTCGGTCTGGCCAGCAAGGACGACAGGTCCTCCGCCCTGAGCTTTCTCGACGATGTCGGGGTGACCTACCCGAACCTCTTCGATCACTCCGGCGAGGTGCGCAGCGAGCTCGATCTGCGGGGGTTCCCGACGACCTACGTGTTCGACGGGACCGGCGAGATGCGAGATGCCATCGTCGGCGGCGTCTCTGAGCAGCAGCTCGCCGCCCTTCTCGACGACGTTTTGCGCTGATGCTCGACCTCGGTCTCATCGCAACTGGTGTCGTCATCTGGGCGGTGCTGGCAGCTTCGGCACGATGGGCTCCGACGTCGAGCTTTCGGCGCGACGAGATCATCGACCGCCTGTACGTCCCGGCCTTCACGGGCCTGCTGGCGGGTCGGATCGTCGCTGTGGTCCTCGACGATCCGACCTCGCTGCGCTCGATCCGGGCTCTCATCGTCATACGAAGCGGCGTGGAGTTCTGGCCCGCCGTGGCGGCCGCCCTTGCGGTCGTGGCATGGTCCCTTCGGCGAGGGCGGCGCGACGTGGTGTTGGGCTTGGCCGAGCTCGCGCCGTTCCTCCTCTGGGCCTATGCCGCCTACGAAGCCTCGTGCGTCCTCCGCGACGGCTGCTACGGCCCGGTGAGTGCCTTCGGACTCATCCCCGATGGCCTCCAGACCCGCCAGCTACCCATCGGTCTCCTCGTCGCATTGGCGGCGACCGCGCTTGCCTTCGCAATGCGGCAGCTGTGGTCGCTGACGCCGGGAGAGAAGGTGCTGCTCGCGGTCGGCGGTCTCGCGCTCATCCGATCCGTCGCAGCTTTCTGGCTGCCACGAATCGGTTCCGGGCTGACGAGGTCCCACGTCGAGTCGCTAACAATCACCGCAGCTGTGGTCGTCGCCGCAGGAGCGATGCTTCTGCGGCGTTACCTGCGACGCCGCAGGATTCCGACCACGACATGGGACCCGCCCGGTTCCCGGGAGCCGAGCAAGGACTTCATCAGGTGAGCGAAGCCCTCCTGCCGCTCGTTGCGGTCGTCGCTGGCGTGATCTCGTTCAGCTCGCCGTGCTGCCTCCCGCTCGTACCGGGGTACCTGTCGTACGTGTCTGCATTGCCGGTCGCAGAGCTCGGCGAGCGTGACGCTCGGCGCGTCACGCTGCGGGCCGCGCTGCTCTTCGTGGGCGGCTTCACGACGGTGTTCACGGTCCTCGGTGTGGGTGCGAGTGCGCTCGGCTCGGTGCTGCTCCGCAACCAGGACGAGCTGACCCGCTGGTTCGGCGTGGTGATCATCCTGCTCGGGCTCTCCACGATGGGGCTGCTCCGCGTGCCGTTCCTGCTCAGGGAGAAGCGGCTGGACCTTGCGAGGGTGCCGCGTGGGCCGGCCTGGGCGTTCCCGATGGGCATGGCCTTCGCCGTCGGTTGGACCCCGTGCATCGGACCAGCGCTCGCCACCATCGTGGCGACAGCCTCCGTCAGCGGCACGGCGGTCTGGGGCGGGGTCCTCCTCGCGCTCTACTCCCTGGGGCTCGGCATCCCCTTCATCGTCCTCGCTCTGGGCTGGAACCGTGCCCACCGATCAGTTCGCTGGCTACGCGACCACGGCAGGGCCATCGAGCGCGCCGGCGGGGTGCTGCTGGTGCTCGTCGGTCTCATGTTCGTCAGCGGGCGCTGGCAGGAGCTCTTCCGGCCCCTGCAGCGGTGGTTCGCGGAGACCGGCTGGCCGCCGATCTGACCGACTAGAGACGACACTGTGTCGTAGATAGGGTGTGGCGCATGCCCTCGTCGAAGCGCCGTCGGCAACAGTCGAACAAGCATGGCCCCACGCCACGCAGGGCCCGCTCGGCCAGCACTATCAGCGATGACGCCCAAGGCGTCGAGCAGCACCCGTCGACGGTCGGGCGACGCCTGAAGCGTTCCGGTCCGCAGACTGGCCCCCAGGCGAGTGCGCGCTACACACCGAAGTTCAAGGCGCGCGGGCCTTTTCGTCCCACCTGGCACAAGGTTGTGGGGGCGTTGCTCGTGGTGCTGGGTCTGAGCATCTTCGTGATCAACGACCTGGCCTGGTTCGACATCAACATCATCCCGGGGGGGCACAACGAGCTCTGGGCGCTCCTGGCCTTTGCCGTCGCCGGCACCAGCACCTGGTGGTTCGGGTGGTTTGACCGACCCCCCGGTCAGCCCGGACGATGACCCACATCGGCTATGTCGCCGCCGGTTGGATCATCCCGCTCGCCGTGCTCGGCGCGTATGCGGCGTGGATCCTGCGACGGGCCCGGCGACTCGCCGAACGCGTCCCGCCCGATGAGCGACGCTGGAGCTCGTAACGCAAAGAGAGGGCGTCCTCTCGCTGACGACCGCAGCGACAAGGGTCCCCGATGCCTGCTCAGCACCGGGAGCCGGGTGACGCGACTGTGGGCCGCGAGAACGACAGCCGCCGCGTGGTCCACATCCGTGCTCGCTGCGTCATTGCTCCTGACGGCATGTAGCTCTGGGCCACAGGACGCAGCAACAGATCGCGTGCCAGCCGTGCGGACCTCCACCTCGCTACTCGGCTCGACGACGGCTACCACGACTCCATCGCCCAGGTTCACCTCGTCCATCCGACTCATCGATGAGCCGACGCAGGAACGGATGGCGGCATCGTGGCGCTCGGGTTGCCCGGTCCCGCTGCAGGACCTTCGGTTGGTGACCGTCTCGTACTGGGACTTCGACGGGGCGGAGCGAACCGGCGAGATCGTCGTCCATGCCGACTACGCAACCGACGTGGTGTCCGTGTTCGATGCGCTCTTCACTGCTCGCTTCCCGATCGCGCAGATGCGCCTCGTCGACGACTTCGGTGGCGACGACGACCGCTCGATGGCGGCGAACAACACCTCGGGGTTCAACTGCCGAGCCGCCACGGGATCGGATGCTTGGTCTGAGCATGCGTACGGCCGGGCCATCGACATCAATCCCATCCAGAACCCGTTCGTGACCGCCTCAGGAGACGTGATTCCCCCGGCTGGCGAAGCTCACCGCGACCGTGACGTCACCGAGCCGGGACTCATCACGAGCGACGGACCGGTCGTAGCCGCCTTCGCTGGCATCGGATGGCAATGGGGTGGGGAGTGGGCGAGGGGGCAGGACTACCAGCACTTCTCAGTCTCTGGTCGCTGACCGACACGCACCCGCTCGGGTTGCACAACGCGCTCGCCATTCGGCACCGACTGGCTCTGCCCGTGGCATCTCTGACACGCTGTCGTACCCTGGATGCATGGCATCGGTCGTTGCTGTGGCACTGGCGAACACGCTGCTGATCGTCGTACCGGCGCTGGCTCTGCTCGCCGGGTTGCTCATCGTGGGCGCCGCTTCCCGGAGTGATCGAGATGAGGTGATCGGCCATCTGTCGCGTGAGACACGACGAGCAGATCGGACCGAGCCCCGCCCGGTGCCTGATGTCGCATCAGGTCGCGAGATCGAGCACCGCGCCGAGATCGAGCGGTTGAGCCACGGAAGCGGTATGGCCACGCTCGTGAGGGCACCGCCAGCGCCCTTCGTCCCGCCCGATCCCGAGACGATGGGCGTCACCCGTCGGCAGTTCTTCAACCGCGGCCTAATTACGTTCTTCGGGCTCGGCCTGTCCGGGTTCGGCGCAGCAACCTTGGCCTTCCTGTGGCCGAAGCTCGGTGTCGGGTTCGGGTCCGTGATCAACCTCGGGAGCATCCAGTCCGTGCATGCCAAGATCGACGACGGCGATGGCTTCGCGTACTACCCCGAAGGCCGAACGTGGGTCACGCAGTACCCACAAGCGGCTCTGGCAACGGCACGTCGCGTGTACTCACCAGCGGAGCTCGCCGGGATGGAGGCAGGCCTGGTGGCCCTCTACCAGAAGTGTCCGCACCTCGGGTGCCGAGTGCCAGAGTGCAAGTCGTCGCAATGGTTCGAGTGCCAGTGCCATGGCTCCCAGTACAACCAGGTCGGTGAGAAAAAGGGTGGACCCGCACCGCGAGGGATGGACCGGTTCCCGATGGACATCGGTGAAGGACGGGTCGCGGTCGACACAGGTGTGATCATCACTGGTCCACCGATTGGTACCAACACAACAGGTCAGGAAGCCGAAGGACCACACTGCGTCGGTGCGGGTAGCGAGTAGTCAGAAGCCGCTGGAGTCAGCAGGCCGATCCCACCGGCGACGAGCCCGGCGAGGACCGCCGTGCCGGTCCAGAGTGGTGCCGTCCAAGCGACGCCACCCTCGGCAACCTGGTAGAGCCCGAAGTAGCCGAGCCACATCAGGGTCACTCCGGCCGCGACCGCTATCCATGCAGGAGAACGCTCGGCGAGAAGATCGATCACGAGTCCACCGGCGACACCTGCCAGCACCAGCGACGGCTGGCTGAACTCGTCAAGCCCGACGAACAGCAACGTGACCACCCCGAACAGGAGGGCGAACGAACCCGCAGGGGGACGCCAGCGGCGCAACACGAGGTGAGCGGGCACCGAGAAGAGCACGCTGGTCATGAGGATGGAGGCGATGCCGAGCAACTGCTGAAGTTCACTCACATCGGTGCTGGGATGCTCGTGCTGGACATCAGAAACTCGGTTGAATCGGGTGCCGGCAGCGTCGTTGAGGAATGGTGAGAGATATAGAAGGAAGAAGCCGACCAGTCCGGTGAGCAATGCGAGGGCAAGAACGGTGGGCGCGAACGCTCGCAAGGAGGCACCCCGGTCGTGGTCGTCGCCGGCCCACGCCGCCCGGAACGGCGCGCTCAGCGCGACCACGCCACCGACGAGCAGCAGCAGATGGGTGGGCGAGAGCAGCGCCTCGACGCCCACCTCAACTCCGAAGGCCTCGTGCCAGACCAGGTCTCCACCCGCACCGACCGCGAACACGGCCAAGGCGGCGAGGGTCAACCCGTGCCCGGCAGGGAGAGTCTCTCGCCATGGCCGATCGGACGTTCGCGAACGGGCGGCGACGAGCACTGCCGCCAGCGTTGCAGCGGCGAATCCCGAGTAGAGCACGCCGTGCCATGGCGTGAAGAACGACTCGGGCTTGTTGTTGTCGTGCGCCCAGCCGTCAAGGAACAACCCGACAACCATCCAGATGCCAAAGGCAACGGCGACGGTCCGCTCACGCGGGTTCAGGGAGGGACGGTCGACAAGCGGTGTGGTCATCATCTGCTGCTCTCCCTGGTCGATCACCTCAACTATACCCTGGAGGGGTACCACCTGGAGCGGAACACTGCCGGCTCCGCGAGATGCATAAGTACGACAAGATGTCGTAGCCTCCCCATGTGCACACGGTCCAGCGCCAGGAAGAGGCCCCGGGACGATTGGGCCGCGCATTCATCGTCGCAGGCATCGCCGCGTTGCTGTTGCTCGGTGCGTACCTCGCCCTTGGGATGCCAGGCATGGACCACTCCGGTGATCCGATGCCGGACATGGACCACAGCGGTACAGCAGAGCTGCAACAGCTCAGCCCGCTGGAGTTCGAGACGCTCCTCGTCGACGACGATGCGTTCGTGGTGAACGTCCACGTTCCTGCCGGTGACAGCCTCGACGGCACGGACGAGACGATCGCCTTCGACGAGATCGTCGGCTCCGATCGACTACCAGATGCCAACTCCAGCAGCAGCATCCTCTTGTACTGCGAGTCCGGGACGATGTCCGAGACAGCGGGTCGTGCCCTGGTGGAGGCCGGCTACAGCGACGTCGGTCACCTCGTGGGAGGCCTCGAGGCCTGGAGGCGCGCAGGTCTGGAGCTGGCGACGTCATCACTGCTGGCCCGGTGAACCGTGCGCTCCCGGTGACCTCGTCGGGCCAGAGCGACCTCCCGAGAAGGCGCTGGTGGCGGCGCCCGGCGGTGATCCTGCTGGTCATCGTGGCCGCCGGTGCGGCAGCGTCAGCGGTGCGACGAGGAGGCTCCTTGTCCCCGCTGGTCATGGAGGCTGGCGAGCGTGAAGCTCCGTCCTTCGCCCTCCCCGGTCTCGTCGACGAAGGAGACGTCGTACGACTCTCGGATCATCGAGGGTCACCCGTAGTGCTGAACTTCTGGGCCTCCTGGTGCGCGCCCTGCCGCAGGGAGATGCCGGCGCTGGCGCAGGTGAGTGCGGAGCTGGACGGACGAGTCAGCTTCATCGGGATCGACCACCAGGATCGGCGTGAAGAGGCGTTGGCTCTGTTGCGACAGACCGGTGTCCGCTACCCCACGGCATTTGATCCCACCGGTGGTACGGCTCAGGACTACGGGCTCCGTGGCATGCCGACGACCGTGTTCATCGACGCAGACGGTCGCGTGCTGGCGACGTCGCTCGGCGAGCTCACGGAGTCCGAGCTCCGGACCTCGATCCTCGAGCTGTTCGATGTCGCAGCCAACTGATGCCCGGATGGAAGGAAGCAGCTCAAGGATGACAACGACCACACGATCCTCTGGCCACTGATGACCGCGCCGCTCATCGGCGGGGTGATCCTGATCTTCGGATGGATCGCCGCCTTCGTCGTCATGCTCCGCCGCTCGCAACGTCGCCGAAGCACCAACTGACGTGGTGAACTCCACGCTCGGCACCGCTGGTGTGGTGCTCGGCGCGTCAGCGTCGCTTCTCGGCGCTGGCAGCCTGGCCGTTGGACTGCGTCAGAAGCGTGCGCAGGCGATGCAGGCGGGCTGGAGCTACAGCCTGCTCATCGCGCTCGGCGCCGTCGTCGCGGTGATCGCCATGGAGCGGGCGCTCATCATGCGCGACTTCTCGGTCGCCTTCGTGTTCGACAACGGGAGCAGCCGCACCCCGCCGCTGTTCAACATCGCCACGATGTGGTCGGCGCTCGAGGGGTCGATCCTGCTCTGGGCCCTAATCCTGTCGGGCTACACCGTGCATGTTGCGCGCAAGTTCCGCCGACGCCTTGCCGACCCCGTCGTGGGGTGGGCGCTGCTGGTGATGTTCGTGGTATGCGCGTTCTTCTTCCTGCTGATGCTCGGGCCGGCCAACCCCTTCACCGCGGTCGACGTACCACCCGGCTACGACGGGCCGGGACCGAACCCGCTGCTGCAGGAGCACATCTTGATGGCGGTGCACCCGCCGTTGCTCTACCTCGGGTTCGTGGGATTCACGGTGCCGTTCGCTTTCGCGATCGCAGCGCTGGCGACGGGCCGCCTCGGTGAGGGCTGGTTGGTCGAGACCCGCCGGGCGACCCTGATGGCGTGGGGGTTCCTCACGGTCGGGATCATCCTGGGTGCCTGGTGGAGCTACGAGGTCCTCGGATGGGGTGGCTACTGGGGATGGGACCCGGTCGAGAACGCCTCCCTGCTCCCGTGGCTCACCGGCACCGCGTACCTGCACTCCGTGATGGTGCAGGAGCGCCGGGGATGCTGCGCGTCTGGAACCTCTCCCTGCTCTGCGCCACCTTCAGCCTGACCATCCTCGGCACGTTCCTCACCCGCTCAGGCGTGATCGAGTCGGTCCACGCCTTCAGCGACGGCGACATCGGGATCTGGCTCCTCAGCTTCTTCGGCCTCGTCGTGGCGGTCACGCTCGGGCTCATCGCCTGGCGCGGCGACCGACTCCGGGCGCCCGGGCGCATCGATTCAGCGCTGTCCCGTGAGGGAGCGTTCCTCGCCAACAACGTGCTGTTCGCCGGCTTCGCCTTCGTGGTCCTCCTCGGAACCGTCTTCCCGTTGCTCGTCGAGGCGCTCGACGACCGGGCACTGTCGATCGGCGCGCCCTACTTCAACCGCATGACGGTGCCGATCGGCATCTCACTGCTGTTCCTCATGGCCATCGCGCCAGTTCTGCCCTGGCGCAAGGCCTCCGGCGAACTCCTCTCGCAGCGCCTCCTCTGGCCGGCATGGGCGGGTGCCGGGGTGCTGTTCGTCGTCGTGGCGCTCGGCGCGCGGGGCTGGGCGCCGAT
>DATCYI010000504.1:0-14516 GCA_036570385.1 Acidimicrobiales bacterium
ACGGCGTCGAGGATCGGCCCGCCGGTGTTGTCGAAGAACACGTCGACCCGCTTGGGGCACAGCTCGCGGAGCCGGGCCGGCACGTCGTCGGTGCGGTGGTTGATGGCGCCGTCGAGGCCGAGGTCGTCCACCAACCAGGCGCACTTCTCGTCGGTGCCGGCGATCCCGACCACCCGGCAGCCGAGGATCTTGGCGATCTGCACGGCGATCGAGCCGGTGGCGCCCGCGGCGGCGGAGACCACGACGGTCTCCCCCTCCTTGATCTGGCCGACGTCGGTGAGGCCGACGTACGCAGTGAGGCCGTTGGCCCCGAACACGCCCAGCGCGGCCAGCGGATCGATCCCCTCCGCCAGCGGCGTCGTGATCATCGGGTCGGCGCTCACGACGGAGTACTCCTGCCAGCCCGCGAGGGTCGACACGAGGTCGCCCTCGGCGATCCGGTCGCTGCGCGAGGCCACGACGCGGCCGACGCCGCTCCCCCGCACGACGTCGCCGATCGCCACCGGCTCGATGTAGCCCTCGGCCTTCGACAGCCAGGTGCGCACCGTCGCGTCGATGCCGAGCCAGTCGGTGCGGACCAGCACCTCACCGTCGCCTGGCTCGGCGATCGGCTGGGAGTCGAACGTGAAGTCGTCTTCACGAACGAGCCCATCGGGGCGCTGGGCCAGCAGCACTCGGCGGTTGAGGTGCGGCACGCGCGGCACCATATCTGACGAGCCATCAGGCCGCGCCGTCACGTCCCTCGGGTTGCCGGGCCCCCACGCAACCTGCGACACCACGTCGTCTAAACGGCGACGCAACGTCGCAGGTCCACAAAGAGGCCCCGAACCCCACGCAACCTGCGACAACAGGCAGCCATATCAGCGACGCAACGTCGCAGGTTCACAAAGAGGCGCTACCAGCGGCCGCGGTGGACGATCTCGTCGAGCGGGGGGCGGGGGCGGCGGGCCGAGCGGCCGGGCTCGTCGGGCGCTGGATGACCGAGCGCCACGGTGCCGACGGCGCGCCAGCCGTCGGGGACGCCGAGCTCGGCCAGGACCGCAGGCTCGTGGTCGAAGAGACCGAAGAAGCAGGCACCGAGCCCGGCCTCCACCGCGGCCAGCAGCAGCTGGTCGACGGCCATGCCCCCGTCGACCCACCAGTACGGCACGGACCAGGCCCCGGTGCTGGCCCCGAGCCCGGTCTGGGCCTTGTCGTCCTCGGCGTAGCGCTCCACCCAGGCATCGGGGCGGACGAGCACCACCACCAAGGCCGGCGCCGCCACCAGCCCCGGCCAGCGGAAACCGGCGCGCCGCTCCGCGGGCAGCGTCACGTCCCAGTAGCGGGCGGTCTGCTCGGGGCCCTCGAGCACGAGGTAGGCCCACCCCTGGCTGTTGCCCGCCGACGGTGCGCGCCGGCTCAGATCGATTAGCTCGTCGATAAGACCCGGGGCGACCGGCTCGTCGGTGAACGCCCTGACCATCCGCCGTCGGCGGATGGCAGCGCTGACCCCGACCGGCTCCATGCAGCGGGCGGGTTGGGACGGCGCGCTAGGAGGCGAGCTTGGCGAGGTCTTCGGCCATGGCCCAGCCGAAGGCCACGACGGAGTCGCCCCGCTTGGCGGTGCAGTCGGAGAAGAAGGCCGACACCTCGGGCGCGATCGCGTCGGGCTTGAGGCTCTCGTGATCGAACACCTCGGGCAGCGAGCCGCTGCCCAGCGCGAGGAACGAGCGGTCGTCGTAGGACGACAGGTCGACCCCGAAGCGCTTGGCCAGGCGCCGGCCCCAGGCCCGCTCCTCACCGCTCGCCTTGTGGTCGGGGCGGGGCACGACGTCGTTCAGTGCCCGGAAGGCCTCGAAGCCGGCGGGCGTGGTGAAGCGGGTGCCGTAGAGCACGTCTTCGTCCGGGAAGGCCAGCACGGCTCGCCGCAGCTGGTCCTGGACGATGCCTCGCACGACCGTGTCTCGCTTGGCGGTGCGCTTCACAGAAGCCATCCCGACCAGCACGCTCGGTGTGCCACCGATGCGCTCGAGGGTGGAGAACGCGAAGCCCTTGAGCTTGTCGTTCTCACGGGCCTGGGTGATCAGCACCCACGCCTCGGCCTGCTTCGACAGCACGCCGACCTCGTGTGGGATGGGCCCTTCAGCGCAGAGATCGGCCAGCTCGGCCAGCTCGGCATCGCCCAGCGCGGTGCAGTCCTTGGTCTCGACCTGGATCGACATTCGCTTGCCAGCCCCCGTGACGACTCGTGGTTGCGACCGCTCCAGTCCAGTAGACCCAGCGGCTCGGCGCAACTCGGCGCGATTTGCGTTGCCCGCGAACGTCCTGCTCAGCCGTCGTGACCCACGGGTCAAGATGGCGTTCAGGCACGCTCGTCAGGCGACTATGGCGTTGGGTCCGAGCATCACGCGGAGCTCGCCGAGCAGCGCCGGACCGACCTCGACGGTCCACGCCGGCGGCAGCCGCAGCACCTGGCGGTCGCTCAGGTGCAGGAAGACCGGCGAGTCCCCGGGGTGGGCCGCCAGCAGCGACTTCAGCTCGCCGATGAGCTGCTCCGACAGCGCGGCGGAGGCCACCTTGAGCCGCAGCGGGAACGCCTCCCCCGCCATCGGCTCGAAGGGCTCGATGTCCATGGCGATCAGCTTCGGCTGGTCGTCGCGGGCGTCGACCCGGCTCTTCACGACGACGATCGCGTCGTCTTCCAGCTTGTGGCCGTGCTCGGTCATGGTCCGCGGGAACACCATGACCTCGACGGAGGTCTGCAGGTCCTCCAGCTGGAAGACGGCCATCAGGTCGCCCTTCTTGGTCCACTTCCGCTGCAGGCCGGTGACGACTCCGCCGAAGGTCTTGATGGTGCCGTCGGCCAGCTCGGCGAGGTCGGTGAGGGTGCCGTCGCACTTGCGGCGCAGCGATGCCTCCGCCCCCATGAGCGGGTGGTCGCTCACGTAGAGGCCGAGCATCTCCTTCTCGAAGCTGAGCCGCTCCCGCTTGGCGAACTCGACGTCGGGGATCGCAGGGCGCTCGTCGAACATCGGCCCGGCGTCCTCGATCTCGCCGAACAGCGACATCACGCCCATGTCGCGCTCGCGCCGGCGGGCGACGGTGGTGTCGACGATGTGCTCGAAGGAGCGCAGCAGACCCTGGCGGGGGTGGCCGAGGCTGTCGAAGCCACCGGCCTTGATCAGCGACTCGAGCGTCTTCTTGTTGAGGACCTGGAAGTCGACGCGCTCGCAGAAGTCGTAGAAGTCGACGAAGGGGCCGTTGGCGTCGCGCTCGGCGAGCAGCAGCCTCACGAGCCCCTCCCCCACGTTGCGAACGGCGGAGAGCCCGAACACGATCGAGCGCACCTCTGAGCCGTCGGCGCCGACCTCGGTGATCGGCGCGAAGTCGGAGACCGACCGGTTGACGTCGGGGACGTGGACCTCGATGCCCATCGTGCGGCACTCGGCCAGGTAGATGGCCGCCTTGTCGAGGTTGGTCTTGACGCTGGTGAGCAGCGCCGAGAGGTACTCGGCCGGGTAGTGCGCCTTCAGGTAGGCCGTCTGGAAGGTGATGTAGCCGTAGCCGAAGGAGTGCGACTTGTTGAACGCGTAGTCGGCGAACTGGGCGATGATCTCGAAGAGGGACTCGCCGAGCGCCGGTTCGTAGCCGGTGGCCTGCACGCCGTCGACGAAGGCCTGGCGCTCCTTGGCCATGACCTCGCGGGACTTCTTGCCCATGGCCTTTCGGAGGCTGTCCGCCTGGGCGAGCGTGTAGCCGGCGAACTTCTGCGCCACCCGCATCACGGACTCTTGGTAGATCATGAGCCCGTAGGTGTCGGCGAGCAGCTCCTCCGCATCGGGATGGAAGTACTCCACCGGCTTCCGACCGTTCTTCCGGTCGGCGTAGTCGTTGTGCATGTTCGCGGCCATGGGACCGGGCCGGTAGAGCGCGATCAGCGCCGCCACGTCCTCGAAGCTCGACGGCGCCAGCGACCGCATCAGGGCCCGCATCGGGCCGCCCTCGAGCTGGAACACGCCGATCGAGTCGCCCCGGCAGAGGAGATCGAGCGCGGCCTGGTCGTCGAGCGGCACCGAGTCGATGTCGAGCTCGATCCCCTGGCTCTCGCGGATGACCTCCAGGGCGTCGGAGATGACGTCGAGGTTCCGCAGGCCGAGGAAGTCCATCTTGAGGAGCCCGAGCTCCTCCACGCCGTGCATCTCGTACTGCGTGACGATCGGCGCGTCCTCGATGTCCTTGCCGGCCTCCGGCTTGCGCTGGATCGGCAGGTACGTGGTGAGGGGCTCCTTGGTGATCACCACCGCGGCGGCGTGGATGCCGTCCTGGCGGCGCAGGCCCTCGAGGCCCTTGGCCACCTCGATCACCTTGGCGGCGTCAGGGTCCTCCTCGTACATCTTGCGGAGGTCGGCGGCCATCTTGAAGCCGTCTTCGAACTTGGGGTGCGGCTCGAGGCAGGCGTAGAGCGGCGTGTCGCGCCCCATGATCAGCGGCGGCATGGCCTTTGCCACCTTGTCGCCGACGATGTACGGGTAGCCCAGCACGCGGGCCGCGTCGCGCACGGCGGCCCGGGCCTTGATGGTGGAGAAGGTGACGATCTGCGCGACGTGGTCGCGCCCGTAGCGCTCGGCCGCGTAGCGGATCATCTCGTCCCGGTAGCGGGAGTCGAAGTCCATGTCGATGTCGGGCATGGAGATGCGGCTCGGGTTGAGGAACCGCTCGAAGAGCAGGTCGTACTTGATCGGGTCGAGGTCGGTGATCCAGAGGGCGTACGCCACCGCGCACCCGGCCGCGGATCCACGGCCCGGGCCCACCCTGATGCCGGCGTCGCGGGCGTGCTTGATGAGGTCCCAGGTGATGAGGAAGTACGACGAGAACCCCATCGACTCGATGACCTGCAGCTCGTAGGCGATGCGCTCCACGATCGGGTCGGGCACCTGCTCTCCCCACCGCTGCTTGGCGCCCTCGAAGGTGAGGTGCCGCAGGTAGTCGCGGTCGTTCTCGAAGCCCTCCGGCAGCGGGAAGTTGGGCAGCTGCGGCTTGCCGAACTCGATGGTGACGTCGGCACGCTCGGCGATCCAGAGGGTGTTGTCGCACGCCTCGGGCAGCTCGTCGAAGAGGTAGCGCATCTCCTGCGCCGTCTTCAGGTAGTGCTCGTCGCCGGAGAACTTGAAGCGGTCGGGGTCGCTCTTCAGCGATCCGGTCTGCACGCAGAGCAGCGCGTCGTGGGCGTCGGCGTCCTCGCGGCGCACGTAGTGGCTGTCGTTGGTCGCCAGAAGGGGCGCGCCGATCTGGCGGGCGATGTCGAGCAGCTGCGGGTTCGTGCGGTGCTGCTCGGGGATGCCGTGGTCCTGCAGCTCGATGAAGAGGTTGTCGCGCCCGAAGATGTCCTGGAGGCGCCCAGCCGCCTTCACCGCGCCGTTGAAGTCGTCTCTCAGCAGGTGCTGGAGGACGTGGCCACCGAGGCACCCGGTGGTGACGATCATCCCCGCCGAGTGCTCGTCGAGCACCTCCCAGTCGATCCTGGGCTTGTAGTAGTAGCCCTCGAGGTAGGCGCGGCTGGAGAGCTGGATGAGGTTCCGGTAGCCCTCGTCGGTCTCGGCCAGCGCGGTGAGGTGGTAGTAGAGCTTGCCGCCCTCGGAGTCGCCGCCGCCGTCGTCGACCCGGCCCCGGCGGGGCGGGCGCTCGTGGCGGCTCTCCCCCGCCATGTACAGCTCGGAGCCGATGATCGGCTTCACGCCCTGGTTCCGGCACTCCTTGTAGAAGTCGAGGATGCCGTACATGTTCCCGTGGTCGGTGATGCCGATGGCCGGCTGACCGTCCGCCACGGCGGAGCCGACGACCTCGCCGATCCGCGCCGCTCCGTCGAGCATCGAGTACTCGGTGTGCACGTGGAGGTGGGTGAAGCTTTCCGCCACCGGAGATGGCGCCTCCTTGACCTCACGGGCCGTCGAGAACGTGTCGGAGCAGGCGCTCCACAGGGCATCCACAGGCCGCGTCCACAGCCTGTGGACGAATTGCACCGGTGAAATTCGAGGGTAGCACCGCGCCCCTGCAGGCCGCCCGAGCGCGCCTGCGCTTTCAGCTGGCCGGGCGGCCGTTCAGCGGTGCAGCGCGGCGTCGATGGCCGCGAACTCGTCCCGGATCCCCGCCAGGGCACCGTCGTCGCCGGGGAAGGTCACGGCGGTGGCGGCCGGGCCGGGCGGCAGGGCGACGCCCCGCTGCACGATGTAGGCCCGCACCCGCTCGTCGAAGCGGTGCCGGAAGACCTCGGCGCCCTCGGGTGACGTCTCAGGCAAGATCACCGCGAAGCGGTGCAGGTCGCCGTGGCGCACGTGCACCACGTGATCGACGGTGCGCACGCCCTCGCCCAGCTGCCGACCCAGATCTCGCATCAGCGCCCGCCGCTGGCGGGACCGCATCGACGCGAAGGCCGACACCGGCAGATCGAGCAGCACCACGGAGAACAGCGTCTCGTAGCGCTTGGCCCTCGCCATCTCGAGGTCGGTCTGCTGCAGGAGGTGGCGTGCGTTGTAGAGCCCGGTCTCGTCGTCGACCTCGTCGTAGAGCTCCAGCTTGGTGAGCGACCCCTCCAGCACCTGCGTGGCCCAGCCGCCCACCGCGCCGAAGATGAGGTAGGCCGCCGACCGCGATGCGAGCAGTCCGGTGAACTCGCTGGCTCCCACCGCGTCGATCGCCGGCGAGCGCAGCGCGGCGTAGATGGCGATCGCCACCAGGGCGCTGAGGATGCCGCCGGCCACGCCCCGGAAGACGAAGGCCACGAAGATCGGGAGGAAGAGGAGGGTGCCCGCCACCTCGACGTCGTCCACTCCCCTGGCGTAGGCGACGAGCGCCACGACGGCGAGCACGAGCAGGCCCGTGACGATGAGGAGCTGCCGCGCCTTCACGTACCCGAGCCGCGACAGCCGATCTGACATGGTGACGCCCACGGCCGCAGCGTAACCACCACCGCGTGACCCGACGGGGTTTACGATGCGGCCATGCCTTCGGCACTGCGGGCCCAGGTCGCCCTCGTCGGTCTCCTGGCCGTGCTCCTCATCCCGATCGGCACGTCGTCGCTGCGCGGGCTCACCCACATCCTCACCTGCCAGGACGACAGCGCCACGCCCTTCAGCGTCGTGGTGCCCGACGAGGGCCCGCCCACGATCTCGTCGTCGACGGTGATCGAGCGCCCGGCTCCCGGTGAGGCGCCCAGCGACCAGATCTGTGGTGGCCTCACCCTCGACCTCGTGATGAGCGCGACGGAGACCAACCGCGCCGAGCTGTCCCTCGCCATCGCCAACGAGAGCGACTACGGCTGGCGCGGCTCGGTGCACCTGCGCCTCGACGACACGCTGATCCCCATCGACATCGGCCAGATCGACGCCGGCGACGACGCGACCGACACCGTCGAGATCCGCCTGACCCGCGGCGAGACCCACTCCCTCGAAGGCTCCTTGCTGATCGGACCCTAGGACTGGGCGCTCCTCCGCCAGTCGTAGGTCAAGGGCGCGGCGAGGCGGGCGGGGTGCCGGGGTGAGCTCCACGCCTCGCTTGCTGGTGGCCGCGCCGCTGATGCGAGGCGCGCTCCACGGGCATCGCGCTGCTCCCTGCCGTGAACCGGTCGAGGGGCGGGCTCCGCAGCCCTAGAGGTAGGTGCCTGGCCTCGGGTCTTCTTCGCCCGGCTGGGCGGGCTGGCCGGGGACCTGGCCGGCTTGCTGCATGGCTTGGGCCACCCCCGGGGGCAGGCCGCGCTGCTGCATCTGCTCGAGCTGCTGGCGGGCGGCCATCTGCTGGGCGAAGAGCGTGGCCTGGATGCCGTGGAACAGGCCCTCCAGCCAACCCACGAGCTGGGCCTTGGCGATGCGCAGCTCCGGGCCGCTGGGAGCCTCCTCGTCGAACGGGGTGGCGAGGCGGGCCAGCTCATCCTGGAGATCGGGCGAGAGGGCCGAGCGCAGCTCGGAGATCGACGTGTCGTAGATCTCTCGCAGGCGCTCACGGCTCGACTCGTCGAGCTCAGCGGCGCGCACCTCCTCGAGGAGCTGCTTGATCATCGAGCCGATCCGCATCACCTTGCCGGGTGACTCCACCGACTCGTGAGGGGTCTCGTCGTCTTCGGCGACTACTGACGGGACGAGGACGTCGTTGTCCCCGGCGGGGGGCGTTTCAGACATGAGGCCCACCGTAGTGGTCTCCGTGTTCGCTCCCGTCAGCGGGCGACGCCGGCGAGCAGCGGCACCAGCATCTCGTCCTCGGTCAGCGAGCCGTGCCGCCCTACGAGGACGTAGGGACCCGTGTCGTTGGGGTCGTTGAACGCCACGCTGCCCTTGGCCGCCAGGAGGAGGTCGCCGAGGCGGCCGGCCGCGACGTCGGTGACCACCGGGCCGTACCAGCCCTCGCCTATCGCCTCTTGGCGGGTCCGGATCCAAGCGTCGTCGCCCAGCTGTTCCTCGACGACCTCGCGCAGCGCGTCGAGGCGCCCGGGCCGGGCGTGGAGCCACCGGAAGCGGCCCTCGCCGGACTGCATGGCCACGTGGGCCATCACGTCGTTCGAGAGCTCGATGATGTTGGGGCCGACCTCGACCTGACCGTGGTCGGCGGTGACGACGAGCACCGTGCCCGACGGCAGGTTCTCGAGCGTGACGGCGACGAGGTGGTCGATCCAGCGCAGCTCTTCGTCGTACTGGGCGCCGAGGCCGTACTCGTGCGACACCTTGTCGAGGCCCTCGTAGTAGGCGTAGACGAACGGCTCCCGGGCCCGAGCCAGGCGTCCGAGCTCGGCCGTGAGCGTGCCGAGGGTGCGGTATCCGGTGAAGCGGGCCTCGTCGAGGTGGATGCTGGTGAAGCCTGAGGTCTCGAACTCAGTGCGGGTCAGCACGGGCGGACGCTGGCCACCGAAGCTGGAGTGCGGCTGGATCTTGCCGGGAGGCAGCGTGCGCCGGGCGTCACCGGCGGGCGTGCTCCAGCGCAGGACGTTCAGGACCTCGCCCTGGACCGCCATCCGGTACCCGACCACCCCGTGCTCACCCGGCGGGAGCCCGGTGGTGATCGACGTGAGTGCCGTGGCGGTGGTGGACGGCGCCACCGTGGCGATCGGGCCACCGTCCATCTCGCAGAGGGTGGGAGCCAGCGCCCGGCGCTGCTGGAGCTGCGTCCAGCCGAGCCCGTCGAGCACGAGCAGGACGACCCGCTCGGCCCCGTGTGCGACGGCCGGCAGCCAGGACGGCACGGCTTCAGCCGGGTGCAGCAGCGCCGGCACCACGTTGCTGATGCAAGCGCCGTCGTAGGAGGGGAGGACGAGGTCTTCGGACATGGTGGGCCTGAGGCGGACACCGTAGCGGGATGCGCGCCGCCGTAGGCGAGTCGGGCACCGCCTCGGCGCCGGGTCGTTACGATGCGCCGGGTGAAGGTCTCGACGAGAGGCGACTACGCCAGCCGCGCCCTGCTCTCACTCGCGCTGCACGGCGCCGAGTCGGGGCCGACGTCCGTGCGCGACATCGCCGAGCGCACCGGCCTGCCGCAGCCCTATCTGGAGCAGATCCTGCTCGCCCTCAAGGGCGCAGGCATCGTCCGCTCGAAGCGCGGCGTGGGGGGCGGCTACATCCTGGCCCGGGAGCCGAACCTGATCACCCTCGGCGAGATCGTGAGCGCCGTCGACGGCCCGATCGCCGTCGGCGACTTCGGCGAGCCCCACCAGGACGGCGCCTGCGACCACGAGGGCCAGTGCGTGCTCCTCGCGGTGTGGGCGGGGATCAGCGGACAGATCCGCAAGCAGCTCGACAGCTTCACCCTGGCCGACATCGCGGCGATGGCGCGCGGCCAGGAGGAGTGGCCCGAACCCGAGCTCTGACCGTTCAGCTGGCTGCTGAGCTCAGCCGGCTGAGGAGCTCGGCGAGGTCGTCGGGCAGCTCGGAGGTGAAGCTCAGCGGCTCAGCCGTGACGGGGTGGGCCAGCTCGAGCAGCTCGGCGTGCAGGGCCGGCCGGTGGAAGGGCAGCGACTGCCGGGCGCCGTGGTAGCGCAGGTCGCCCACCACCGCGTGCCCGATCGACTGCAGGTGCACGCGGATCTGGTGGGTGCGCCCGGTCTCGAGGGTGCACGCGAGCTCTGTGACGGCCACGGGCTCGACGTAGGTCGTGAGCACCTCGTAGCGGGTGCGGGCCTCCTTGCCGCGCTCGGCGACGGCCATCAGGGTGGGCTCCCGGGTCGAGCGACCGATGGGCGCATCGATCAGCCCGCGGGCCGCGGCGACGGTCCCCCACACCAGCGTGCGGTAGCGACGGTGGACCCGGCGCTCCGAGAGCGCCGACACGAGGGCGTCGTAGGCGAGCTGCGTGCGAGCCACCAGCAAGAGCCCCGATGTGCCCTTGTCGAGGCGGTGCACGATCCCGGGGCGGGTGGGGTCGCCTCCGATGCCCCGGATCTCGGGGTGGCTGGCCAGGAGCGCGTGGACGAGAGTGCCGCGGCGCTGCCCGGCGCCGGGGTGCACCACCAGCCCGGCGGGCTTGTCGACCACGAGGAGGTGCTCGTCGGAGTGGACGATGGGCACGTCGATCGACGGCTCGGGCACCATGTCCGCCTCGACATCGACCTCGGGGACGTCGGCTTCGATGACGTCGCCCACCCGGACCCTGGTGGACCGCGACGTCGCCGGCGAGCCGCCCACCAGCACGATCCCGGCGTCGATGAGCCCGGCCACCTCGGCCCGGCTGCGACCGGTGAGCATGGCCATCACCCTGTCGATGCGCTCGCCGGCGAGCGCCTCCGGGACCTCCTCGTGCACCTTCATCGGGAGATCGCCTCTCGGCTCGATGACAGCACCAGCAGCCCGATGCCGATCCACAGCGCGATGTCGGCGACGTTGAACACAGGCCACCATTGCAGATCGACGAAGTCGACGACGTGACCGCCGAGCACGCCGTCGCCGGCCCGGAAGATCCGGTCGACGAGGTTCCCGGCGGCCCCGCCGAACAGGACCCCCAGCCCGAGCGCCCAGCCCCGCCGATCCGCATTGAGGCCCAGGTAGACGAGGTAGCCGGCCACCAGGAGGCCGAAGGCCGCGATGATCGATGTGCGCCCCGACCCGAGGCTGAACGCGGCGCCGTCGTTGAACACGAGCTTGAACCGGAGCGAGCCCACGAGGTCGATCGGACCGTCGTCGAGCGCCTGCAGCGCCCAGTGCTTGGTCAGCTGATCGAGCGCGACGACGACCGCGGCGGCGCCGGCGAACGCGGCCCGGTGGCGCTGGCCCACCTCAGGGGTGTCGACCACAGGTGCCTCAGCGACGAGAGAACCCAGCGGTCTTGCACTGCACGCAGAGCGCGGCCTGCGGCAGGGCGAGCAGCCGCTCCTTGGGGATCGCCTTGCCGCAGCGCTCGCACACGCCGTACGTGCCGGCGTGGATCCGCTCGATGGCGAGGTCGATCTCCTCGACCGCAGCCGTGGCCTGCGCGCTCAGCGCGAGGTCTCGCTCCCGCTCCACTGCAAGCGTGTCGCCCTCGCCCGACTCCTCGTCGAACTGGACGTCGCCCGGCTCCCGCTCGGCCGCGAGGAGATCGGCCTCGGCCCGCAGGGATGCCGCCTGGCGGGAGTAGGTGGCGCGCTCGTCCTCGAGCACGGACAGCTGCTGGCGCAGGAACTTGTCGAGCCCTGCAGGCGACTTGGCCACGGACTTGGCCGAGGTGGTCGCGCTCTTCGCCGGTGCCTTCTTCGCGACCGCCGGCTTCTTGGCGGCAGCCTTCTTCGCGACCGACGGCTTCTTGGCGGCGGCCTTCTTGACGGCGGTCTTCTTGGCGGGCGCCGCGCTCTTGCTCCGCGGTGACCTCGTGGCCTTGGCCGCCTTGGCGGTCGACGAAGCCGAGCTCTTGGCTGCCTTCTTGGCGGCGCTGGCGGTCTTCGTCGTCGTGCGCTCGGTCGCTGACGGCACCGACGTCGACGTCTTGGCCCCCGCCTTGGCGGACCTGGCCGCCGCCTTCGTCGCTGCCATCGCGATGCCGTCCTCTCACGGGCTGTGCCCCAAAGGGTGCGGCATTGTAGGCACGGGTCTGCCCGCTGACAACGCCGATCGGCGCTTCGGGGCGATGACCAGGGATGCCGTACCCTTGCGCCCATGTCATTTGGCGCTGTCGACCCCTCGCTAGACCTCGTCGCGCTCGAAGTGCGGGTGCTCGACCGCTGGCGCGACCGCGACATCGTCGGCGAGGTGGCCCGGTCCCGCAAGGGTGCCGAGCCCTGGATCTTCTACGAGGGCCCGCCCACCGCCAACGGCAAGCCGGGCCTCCACCACGTGTGGGCCCGCGTGTTCAAGGACGTGTACCCCCGCTTCCAGACGATGCGCGGCCGTGACGTGCCCCGCAAGGGCGGCTGGGACTGCCACGGCCTGCCGGTCGAGCTCGAGGTCGAGAAGGCGCTCGGCCTGGCCACCAAGGGCGACATCGAGGCCTACGGCATCGAGGAGTTCAACCAGCGGTGCCGTGAGTCGGTGCAGGGCTACGTGGAGGACTGGTCGGCCCTCACCACCCGCTCGGGCGTGTGGATCGACACCTCCGACGCGTACTGGACGCTGTCGAACGACTACATCGAGAGCGTCTGGTGGCTGGTCAAGCAGATGTGGGACCGCGACCTCCTCTACGAGGGCCACAAGGTCAGCCCCTACTGCGCACGCTGCGGCACCGCCCTGTCGTCCCACGAGGTGGCGCAGGGCTACCGCGACGTCGTCGACCCGTCGATCTACGTGCGGTTCCCGCTCTCCACCGGACCGGCCGCCGGGGCCGACCTGATGGTCTGGACCACCACTCCCTGGACGCTGATCTCGAACGTCGCGGCTGCCGTGGGCCCGGACATCACCTACGTGCGCATCAGCGACCCCGACGGCGGCGCCGACCTGGTCCTCGGCGAGTCGGCCGCGCAGCGCCGCTACCCCGACGCCGAGCCCACCGAGCGCTGGACCGGGCGCGACCTCCTCGGGTGGCACTACGACCGCCCGTTCCACTTCCTCGAGGCCGGCGACGGCGCGCCGTGGCGCGTCGTCGCGGCCGACTACGTGTCCGACAGCGACGGCTCCGGCATCGTCCACATCGCTCCCGCCTTCGGTGAGGAGGACGCGGCGGTCGGGCGAGCCGAGGGCCTCCCCACGCTCAACCCGGTCGACGCCGACGGCGAGTTCGACGCCCGCGTCACGTCGTTCCAGGGCCGCTTCGTGAAGGACGCCGACCGCGACATCATCGACGAGCTGCAAGAGCGCGGCCTGCTGGTGGCCGAGGAGGCCTACGAGCACTCCTATCCGCACTGCTGGCGCTGCGGCACGCCGCTCATCTACTGGGCCAAGACGTCGTGGTTCGCCCGCACCTCGGAGCGTCGCACCGAGCTGCTGGCCCAGAACGAGCAGATCGGCTGGCACCCGGAGCACATCAAGCACGGCCGGTTCGGCAAGTGGCTCGAGGGCAACATCGACTGGGCGCTCTCCCGCGACCGCTACTGGGGCACTCCCCTGCCGATCTGGCGCTGCGGCGAGTGCCGCGTCGACACCTGCGTCGGCTCCGTAGCCCAGCTCTCCGAGCTCGCCGGGCGCGACCTGACCGAGCTCGACCTGCACCGTCCCTACGTCGACGACATCACCTTCGCCTGCGACAGCTGCGGTGGCACCGCACGCCGCCTCGCGCCGGTGCTCGACGCGTGGTTCGACTCCGGCTCGATGCCGTCGGCCCAGCACCACCACCCCTTCGCCGGCGACGGCGCCTTTGAGGCCGCCTTCCCCGCCGACTACATCTGCGAGGCCATCGACCAGACGCGCGGCTGGTTCTACTCGCTGCTCGCGGTCAACACCCTCGTCTTCGGCGAGACCCCCTACCGCAACGTCGTGTGCCTCGGCCTGCTGGTCGACGAGACCGGCGCCAAGATGTCGAAGTCCAAGGGCAACGTCGTGGATCCCTGGACGATCTTCGACACCTTCGGCGCCGACGCCCTGCGCTGGTGGTTCCTCTCCGCCGGCCAGCCGTGGACGCCCCGCCGGGTCTCCGAGGACGGGATCCGCGAGGCCACCCGCCAGACCCTGGTCACCCTCTGGAACGTCTTCTCGTTCCACTGCACCTACGCCGACCTCGACGGCTGGGCGCCCGACGGCTCGATCCCGCGGCCCACGCACGTGCTCGACCGCTGGGTGCTCTCCGAGCTCGACGACACCGTCGCCGAGGTGACCGAGGCCCTCGAGAGCTTCGACGCCCTCGCCGGCGCCGCACGGCTCGCCACCTTCGTCGACGACCTCTCCAACTGGTACGTCCGCCGCAGCCGCCCTCGGTTCTGGAAGGCCGCCGAGCCGGTCGCCCACGCCACCCTCCACCACTGCCTCGTCACCGTCGCGGAGCTCCTCGCGCCGTTCTGCCCCTTCCTGGCCGACGAGCTGCACACGACCCTCACCGGCGGCTCGTCTGTCCACCTGGCCGACTGGCCGACGCCGCAGGGCCACCGCGACGACGACCTCGCCGCGTCGATGGCAGCAGCCCGTCGCCTGGTGGCGCGCGGCCGGGCCGCCCGCACCGACGCC
>DATCYI010000505.1:0-7168 GCA_036570385.1 Acidimicrobiales bacterium
CGGTGCCGGACCCAGCGGCGCCAGGAGGGTGGCGCGCCCTCACCGGTGACGAGCTCGGCACCCTGCTGGCCGATCACCTGCTCCGCCGCGGCGGCGCCGGGCCCGACGACGTGCTCGTCACGACCGTCGTGTCCTCGCGGCTCCTCTCTCGCCTCGCGGCAGCGGCGGGCGTGGGATACGCCGAGTCGCTCACCGGCTTCAAGTGGGTGGTCCGAGCCCCTGCCGCTGGACAGCGCTTCCTCTTCGGCTACGAGGAGGCGCTCGGCTACTGCGCCGGCGACCTCGTGCGCGACAAGGACGGCATCACCGCGGCGCTCCTCGCCGCCGAGCTCGGCGCTGGGCTGCTGGCCGAGGGCCGCACCGTGCTCGATCGGCTGGACGACATCTTCCGCGAGCACGGCGCCCACGTCACCCGGCAGCGCTCCCTGCGCCTGGAGGGCGCCGACTGGCTGGAGCGGGTGACCACGGCGATGGCGTCCCTGCGCTCGCACCCGCCGGACGCGATGGCCGGACGCCCGGTCGTCGAGTTCGAGGACCTCCTGGAGGGTCGCCGCCTACCCCCGTCAGACGTCCTGATCTGGACCCTGGACGGCGCCCGCCTGGTGATCCGCCCCAGCGGCACAGAACCCAAGTGCAAGTGCTACGCCGAAGCAGTCGTCGAGGTGACCAACGCCGATGTCCCCACAGCCAGAGCCGAGGCCAAGACAGCAGTAGAAGAAGTCCTAGAAGCAGCCGCCCACCTCCTGACCACCCACGGCCTCTAGGAGTGGTAGCGGAGGGCTAGGTGGGGAGCACGAGGGGCGGCTCCCGCCGGCCCCTCGTCGGCGGCGCAGCCGCCGATCTCGCGGAGGGCGGCTCCGCCGCCCCGGAGCCCCCAGTCGCCGGCCAGGGGCCGGTGACAGTGAGTTCACTCGCCGCAGCTCGCCCGAAGGGCGAGCGAGGACGAAACCCTCAGGCCGTCCCGAACAACCGATCGCCGGCGTCGCCGAGGCCGGGGACGATGTAGGCGCTGTCGTTGAGGCGCTCGTCGAGCGACGCGGTCACCACGTGGGCGACCAGGCCCGACGCGTCGATGCGGGCGACGCCCTCCGGGGCGGCGAGCACGCACACCGCTGTGAGCTCGCCGGCGCCGCGCTCGACGAGGGTGCGGCAGGCGTGCTCGAGGGAGCCGCCGGTGGCGAGCATCGGGTCGAGGACGAGCACGGGTCGCCCGCCGAGCTCCTCGGGCACGCTGTTCATGTACGACTCGGGGAGGTAGGTCTCCTCGTTGCGGGCGAGCCCGATGAAGCCGGTGTCGGTCTCGGGCAGGTAGCGCAGGATCCCGCCGAGCATGCCGAGGCCGGCTCGCAGCACGGGCACGACGAGGGGCGGGTTCGACAGGCGGGTGCCGGTGGTCGGTCCGAGCGGGGTGCGCACCTCGAAGGCGTGGGCCTTGGCGGTCCGCATCGCCTCGTAGACGAGGATGCCCGAGAGGTCGTCCATGGCTCGCCGGAAGCCGGCCCGGTCGGTCGTCTCGTCGCGGAGCACGGTGAGGAGCTGGGCGGCGAGGGGGTGGTCGACGACGTTGAGCTGCATGGTGGTGCTGTGATCGGGCGACGACGTGGCCATCCCGGCATGATGGCAGCCATGGATCGTCCGACGCTCGCTGCCATGATCGACCACACCCTGCTGCGGCCCGAGGCGACGGCGGAGGAGGTCGTCGCCCTCTGCGTGGAGGCCACCGAGCTCGGCGTGGCCGCCGTCTGCGTGTCCCCGTCGATGCTGCCGATCACCGCTGGCATGGGCCAGGGGATCGCGGTCGCCACCGTGATCGGGTTCCCCAGCGGCGCCCACCAGCCCGCCGTGAAGGCGCACGAGGCGGAGGTGGCGGTGGATGCCGGCGCCACCGAGGTCGACATGGTGATCAACCTGGGTCTGGTGAAGGCAGCCGAGTGGCGAGCCGTCACCGACGACATCGCGGCCGTGCGGGCCGGCGCTCCGAAGCCGGCGCTGCTCAAGGTGATCATCGAGTCCGGGGCGCTGACCGAAGACGAGATCGTCCGGGCCTGCCAGGCCGCGGAGGAGGCCGGTGCCGACTACGTCAAGACCTCCACCGGCTTCCACCCCGCGGGAGGCGCCACGGTCGAGGCCGTGGCCCTGATGGCGAAGACGGTGGGAGGCCGCCTGGGGGTGAAGGCCAGCGGCGGGATCAGAGACGCCGCCACCGCCACGGCCATGGTCGAAGCCGGTGCCACCAGGCTCGGTTGCAGCGCCAGCCGAGCCATCCTCGACGGGCTGGAGCAGTGAGGGGTCCGGCCTAGATCCCTGAGGCCTTCAGGGCCGCGTAGCCGGGCTTGATCTGCTCGTTGATGATGCGGAGGCGCTGGTCGAAGGGCCAGAAGGAGCTCTTCATGGCGTTGAGGGTGAGCCACTCGATCTCCTCCCAGCCGTAGCCGAAGGCGTCGACCAGGGCGGCCATCTCGGAGGTGAGGCTGACCCCGCTCATGAGGCGGTTGTCGGTGTTGACCGTGACTCGGAAGCGCAGTCGGGAGAGGAGCCCGATCGGGTGCTCGGCGATCGAGTCGCACACGCCGGTGTTCACGTTGGACGTGGGGCACATCTCGAGCGGGACTCGCCGGTCGCGGATGAAGCTGGCGAGGCGACCGAGGGTTGCCCGCCCGTCGGCGTCGACGGTGATGTCGTCGACGATGCGAACTCCGTGGCCGAGGCGCTCGGCGCCGCAGAGCTGCACGGCCTCCCAGATGGAGGGCAGGCCGAAGGCCTCGCCGGCGTGGATCGTGATGTGGAAGTTCTCGCCGGCGACGTAGCGGAAGGCGTCGAGGTGCCGGGTCGGCGGGTTGCCGGCCTCGCTGCCGGCGATGTCGAAGCCGACGACGCCGTTGTCGCGGTGGCGCACCGCGAGCTCGGCGATCTCGGTGGAGTGGGCGGCGTGGCGCATCGCGGTGACGAGAGTGCCCATGGTGAGCTGCGTGCCGGCGCAGCCCAGCCGGAAGCCCTCCTGCACGGCGTCGACGACCTCGTCGAGGGTCAGGCCGCCCTCGAGGTGCAGCTCGGGGGCGAAGCGCTCCTCGGCGTACACGATGCCGTCGGCGGCGAGGTCCTCGGCGCACTCCTTGGCGACGCGGATCAGCGCGTCCTTGGTCTGCATCACGCCCACCGTGTGGGCGAACGTCTCGAGGTAGAGGACGAGGTCCTGGCGCGCCGCGCCGGCGGTGAACCACGCGGCGAGCTCGGCTTCATCGGTGGTCGGGAGGTCGTCGTAGCCCGTCTCCCGGGCCAGCTCGATGACGGTGGAAGGGCGCAGCCCGCCGTCGAGGTGGTCGTGGAGGAGCACCTTCGGGGCCTGGCGGATCTGCTCGAGGGTGAGAGGCTGCCGCATCGGCTCACGCTACCCCTGGCCGAGCGCCGGTGCCCCGGGTCAGATCCGGGCCGCGGTGGGTAGCGTGGCTGTGTGAGCGACCTCCCGACCACCACCGATCCCGACGGACCTGGCGCCCAGGAGATCCTCGCCGTCGTGCTCGACAAGCCGAGCCGTGCGTCGGAGCTGCTGCTCTCGCTGGTGAACCTCGCGGGCGAGGGCAAGCTGAAGATGCACGACGCGGTCATCGTCTCCAAAGGCGACGACGGCGGCACCCGGATCGTCGAGACCGTCGACGTGACCCCCGCCAAGGGCGCCCTGTCGGGTACCTGGTGGGGGATGCTCGCCGGCCTGCTGATCGGTGGGCCCGTGTTCCTCGGCGCGGCGGTGGGTGGTGCCGCGGCGGGCGCCCTCTACGGCAAGCTGGTCGACAAGGGCCTGCAGGACGACTGGGTGAAGGACATGGCCGAGTGGATCGCGCCGGGCACGTCCGCGCTGCTCCTGCTCGTCGATGCCGGGTTCCACCCCGACGTGATCGACGAGATGAAGCGCTTCGAGGGCATCGGGCGCGTCGCCGTCACCACCCTGCCCGACGGCTGCAAGGCCGAGATCGAGGCGGCCCTGGGCCAGGCCTGAACGGCCTGTGCTCCAGAGCGGCCTGTGCTCTAGAGCTGGGTGCGGCCGCGGGCCACGACGGCCTTGCGGCTCTCTTCGATGGCGGCGGGGTCGAGCCCGGCACCCTGCCAGGCTCGGCTGACGTCGCCCTCGAGCGCCCAGAAGCCGGCGCCGTCGACGAGCGAGCCCTCGTCGTATGTGGCGAGCATCCGGCGGGCTGCGGCCGCCGGCACCGACGCGATGTCGCGGCCGAGCGCTTGGCAGCGGGGGAGCAGCTCGTCGTGGGGCACGACCTCGTTGACCAGCCCCCAGGTGAGCGCGGTCGCAGCGTCGAGGAAGTTGCCGGTGGTCGACATCTGCTTGGCTCGACGCAGGCCGATGGCCTCGGCCAGGAGCACCGTCAGGCCCCAGCCGGGCATGATCCCGACCCGGGCGTGGGTGTCGGCGAAGCGGGCCCGGTCGGACGCGATGAGGAAGTCGCACTGCAGGGCCAGCTCGAAGCCGCCGGTGATGGCCACTCCGTTGACCGCGCCGATGACCGGCGTGTCCATGTCGGGGATGGGGCCGGGGCTGCCGGCCTTGCGCTCGCCGGTGGCGCCCGTCTCCTTCAGGGCGTCGCCGCCGCCGGCCAGCTCCTTCAGGTCGAGGCCGGCGCAGAACGCGGGATCGGCGCCGGTGAGCACGATCGCAGCGACGTCGTCGCGGCCGTCGAGGTCGGCCATCGTGCGGTAGAGGGCCTTGCGCAGGTCGCGGTTCAGCGCGTTGCGGGCGTCGGGGCGGTTGAGGGTGACCGTGGCGACCGCGTCGGCCACCTCCACCAGCACGAGATCGGTCATCAGGCTTGCTACTCCTCTTCTTCGGCGGGCAGGAAGTCGAGCTTCAGGTCTCCGAGGCGCACGAGGGTCGACGCGATCCAGCCACCCATCGACGAGAAGTGGTCGTCGAGGATCGAGCCGTCGGCGAGGGTCTCCTCGTCGAGCTCGTAGCTGCCTTCGTACGACACCTCGAGGGCCCAGTCCTCGGCGTCGAGGTCGTTGTTGAAGTCGATCTCCACGGTGGGCGACGAGCGCTCGAGCCGCTCGGAGCCGATGGGGGAGCTGTGCTCCGGCAGGCGACCGAGGATGAGCTTCACGTCGGGCATCGACGCCAGGCGCTGCACGCGCATGACGATCTCGATCTCGATGCGGGGGGCGTCGTCGGTGGGCTCGCCGATGTACCACGACCGGTAAGCCGTCTGGGCCCAGGTCGGCCAGTCGAGGGTGATGTCCGCCTGCACCCGGGGCGGCAAGCCCTCGCCGGGCAGGCCGTAGGAGGTCTCCCAGGTCGTGTCGCCGAGCAGCACGTCGACCTGGAAGCGCTCCTCGAACGCCTGGCGCTCGAGGAACGCCTTCTCGAAGGTGTCGCGCAGGGCGCCGATGGCATCTGTGAAGACGTGATCGAGCATGTCCGCCCGAACCTAGTGCCGTGTCAGGCAGCCGCCCCTCTCGGGACGATCAGGCGGCGACCTCTGAGGACCAGGTGGCGGCGACGTCGGCACAGGCCGCGAGGGTCGCCTCGACGAAGGCGTCGAGCAGCGCTGACGGGCGCCGGCCGCTGTGCCAGGCGATGGCGATCCGACGGGGCGGCACGCGGGGGACGACCGGCACGATCGTGGTGGTGGGGTCGTCGATGTCGATGGTGAGCATCGGCGTGAGCGCGACGCCGAGCCCGGCGGTGACGCAGCCCTGGATCGTGGAGTTGTCGTCGGAGCGCAGCACGTAGCGCGTGTCGATGTCGCCGAAGGCGGCGAGCGTCTGGGCGCAGCAGCTCGCGTTGCGGCTGCCGAGCAAGGGGAACGTGGCCAGCTCCTCGAGGGTGATGACCTGACGCTCGAGCCACTCGGGGGTGGCCGGGGCGAGCACCACGTAGGGGTCCTCGAGCACGAGCCGCGACGTGAAAGGTCCGCTCGGATCGGTCTCGTTGCAGAACGTGACGTCGAGCTCCTGGGCCTCGACCCGGGCGAGCAGGTCGGCCGGGTCGTGGGCCTCGTGGAGCTCGATCTCGACCTGCGGGCGCTCGACCGCGAAGCGGGTGAGCAGACCGGGCAGCACCTGCGTGCCGACGCTCTGGATGGTGCCGACCCGCAGGCGCCCTCGCGTGCCGGAGGTCATGGCGTCGACGTCGGCCAGCGCGCCGCGGAGCGTGGTGAGGACGGCCCGTGCGTGCTCCAGGAGCACCTCGCCGGCTTCGGTGAGCCGCACCGGGCGGGGGCCGCCCGGGCGATCGAACACCGGGGTGCCGACGGCTCGCTCGAGCGCCGCGATCTGCTGGCTCACCGCTGACTGCGTGAAGCCGAGCTGCTCGGCCGCCTTGCCGAACGTGCCGGTGTCGGCGACCGCCACCAGCGCCTGCAGATGCCGTATCTCGAGCTCCATGTCCCGAGTATCAGCCAGCCTTATGGCAGAAGCAAGGGATAATCGCTTTTGCTTGAGCACCTACAGGACGAAGATGCAGGCATGACCTTCCTCGCCGACTGCCCCCGCTGTGGCCGCCGTGAGCTGCGTGGCAGCCGCGGCGTGCACGTCACCCACACCAACGAGGGCGATGTGTTCGCCCTGACCTGCCGCAGCTGCGGCACCAAGCTCGCTGCGGGCACGAACCGCGTCGTCGGCGCCTCGCCGATGCACGCCGTCGCCTGATCCTTCCTGGTGACGTCGCCGGGCTGATGTCCGGCGACGTCTTCGATCAGCAGCGCTGATCGGTGAGCGACCGGGTATCAGCCGCCGTCTCGAGGCTCAGGACTCATGAGCGCCGTGGCCACCGACATGCCGAGGTCGCGGTGGCGCAGCGTGGCGATGCGCCGACCTTCCTGTACGGCGTCCTTGGCATCGCCCAGGTGCTCGCCGAGCAGTCCGGCCACGGCGTCGAGGTCGTCGACGGTGATGGCCAGGCCGAAGAAGCCGGGATCGCCGGCGCCGGCCGTGTCCGGCTGGCCCACGACCTCGAGGATCACCTCGCCGAGCCGGAAGAACACCTGGCGCATCGGGGCGCCGTAGGAGTCGGTGTCGCGCTCGCCGCGCGCCGGCACGCCCAGCGCTTCGAGCGCCGCGGTGGTGCGGGCCAGGTCGGGCGAGAGCACCACGACGTGGTCGATGTGGCGGGCCCCGTTGGGGTGCGTGGCGGGCTCCGCCGGCTCCGCCTCAGACGACGTGGTGG
>DATCYI010000506.1:0-1521 GCA_036570385.1 Acidimicrobiales bacterium
CACCGTCGTGGTGGCTGAGCCGCCCGGCGACGGCGACGTGCTGGTGGCCATCCGCCCCGCCGCGGTGTCGCTGCACCGCGAGCACCCTGAGGGCAGCCCCCGCAACGTGTGGGCCCTGAAGGTGCGAGACGTGGAGGGCTACGCCGAACGGGTCAGGGTCACCCTGGAAGGCGAGATCACCCTCGTAGCCGAGGTCACCAAAGCCGCAGTGACGACCATGGAGATCCACCCCGGCCAACCCCTCTGGGCCACAGCCAAAGCCACAGAGATAGAGGCCTACCCGAGATAGCGAGGTGTGAAGACCAGCGCGCACAGCGAGCCGACGCAGGTGGCAGCGCGGGCGGGGGCGTGGGGGCAGAGGCTCCCGCCGGAGCCCCCACAGCTGCGCAGGGGTGGCTCCGCCGCCCCGAAGCGACAGCTGGTTCAGCGCGAGCCGAAGGCGAGCACAAGAGACTCGCCGCAGCTCGCCCGAAGGGCGAGCGAGGACGAACGCTCAGCGCAGCTGAGCGAGGACGGCTTCCGCGTCGGGTTCCACCAGGAAGAGGACGGAGCCGGAGCTGTTGCTGCCGATCTGGGTGGGCAGGACGAGCGACTCGGCGTCGAGGGACCGGAGGCGCCAGGCCAGGCGCATCGTGTCGACGAGGGTCATGCTGTCGTCGATGCGCAGGCCGCCGCTGGCGCTGCTGGCGGCGCGGGCGAGCGTGATCGGGTTGCGGGAGTCGCCGAGCTTGCCGAACACCGCGGAGAGGAACTGCTGCTGGCGCTGGACCCGGCCGAGGTCGGCGGTGGCGTCGGGGCGATCCTGGCCGTCGATGACCTCCACGAGGTGACGGGAACGGACGTAGGCGAGGGCCTGGGGGCCGTCGAGGGTCACCGGTCCGGCCTGCTGCACGTCGAGTCCGCTGTTGCGGTCGTAGGCGGGGTTGGGGAACTCGATCGTGATGCCGCCGAGGCTGTCGACGAGCGACGCGAAGCTGACGAAGTCGACCTCTAGGTAGTGGTGCACCGGCACGCCGAGCGACTGCTGGATCGTCTGGATCAGACGGGTCGGTCCGCCGTTGTAGGCCGCGTTGATCTTGCTGGAGCTGCCGGTGCCGGCGATCGGCACGTAGAGGTCGCGGGGGATCGACATCATCTTCGCCCCGTCGTCGCCGAAGTGCAGGAGCAGCATGGTGTCGGAGCGCTGGCCGCCACCGTCCTCGAAGGCCTCGGGGTTGAGCCCGGCGTCGATCAGGTCCTGCACGTCGCGGGAGTCGGAGCCCACGAGCAGGTAGTTGGTGCCGTTGCCGCCGGTGGAGAGCACGTCGGAGACGGGCACCCGCTCGATCTTGTTGTAGACGGAGCGGGCGTAGAGCCAGCCGCCGAGGGCGACGAGGAGCAGCAGCAGGGGCAGCAGCAGCGGCAGGAGCATGAGGACCCGGCGCAGCCGCGGTCGTCGCGGCAGGAGCCGTCGACGTGATCGCTTGCGGCGCGGCGCTCGCTCGGTCCCCGGGCCCCGTCCGTTGGGCTCGTCGGGTGCCG
>DATCYI010000507.1:0-1687 GCA_036570385.1 Acidimicrobiales bacterium
CGAAGGACGACTCTCCCACCACCTCGCGCGGCGCATCGATCAGGGCGATGGTCAGAGCGACGAGCGCGAGGCTCGCTGACTTCCACAGCGTGGCCGTGTGACCTTCGAGGAGCCACCGCACCCCGCTCAACGCAGCTGCCACCATCACCAGCGAGGCGGCGCTGGCCGCGAAGAAGCCACCCAGCGCGCCGCGCTCACCGGCCTGGGGCTGTGCGGATGCCGCGAACAGCACAGCTGTGCCGATGAGCAGGCCGGTCGCCACCAGAGCCGGGACGATCGCGCTCTTGCGCGTGCTCCCAGCTCCAGATGCGGCCGCCCGCCGATCTTCGCCGCGATAGCTCACGAAGGTGGAAAACCTCCTCCACAGATCTTGGGGCCAGAACCTTACGGAACATCTGCCCGGCACGACAGCGGGGCAAAGCGAACAAGTTGGCAGGTTGCCAACAAAACCCGCGGATCTCAGAGGAGTTGCACGAACAGTGCTAGAAGTCTGTGACGAGCGCCACAGGGGGCATGAGCGGCGCTTAGGAGGTACGTCATGGGGAGACGGCTCGCGAACGCCTATCGCCGCACCGCGGTGGCGGGCATCGCTTCCGCTGGCTTGGTGCTGGCCGGTCTCGCACCGGCGCGAGGTGAGGTGGCGGCACCCGCGGCGCCGATGCAGGAGGCGTTCGCCAACGGCACCGCCAAGGCCACGGCGCGCGTGGCCCGGGTCGCGCCCGGGGTTGGCTCGCTGTCCCTGGCCATCCGGGCGGGGATCGCGGTGTCCGACCTGCAGAACAACGTCGCCCAGTCGGAGGCCCAGGCCATCGACCTCGGCCTCATCGGCACCACCCTCGCCTCGGAGGGGTGCAGCGGCGACCCGATCCTGCCCGCGGCCCTGCTCCCCAAGGGCACCCGCATCGACAACCGGCAGGGCGACGCCAGCCTCGTGGCCGACGAGCTGCCCCTCGCAGGGCCGCTGGCCGCGGTCGGCCGCGAAGAGGTGTGGGCCACGAAGACGCCGCTCGCCGGCGCCCGCTCCACGTTCGTTCCGGCGGAGGCGCCGGCGCTGCTGAAGCTCTCCGGCGGCCGTGCCGAAGCGGTCACCGAGGTGATCGACGGCCAGGCCCGCCAGGCCCACGCCACCGTCGACGTGAACCTCGACATCGCCGGCCTGGTGCAGCTCCAGGGCATGCGCTGGGAGGCGATCCACCGCACCGGCGCCGACCCTCACGCCGACGCGACCTTCGATCTCGGCACCGCCTCGTTGCTCGGCCTGCCCGTCCCGCTCGACTCGCTGCACGACCTCGGTGAGTCGGTCAACGAGGTGCTCGCACCCATCGGCCTGACCGTCCAGTTCCCCCGCGTCGAGCGCTTCGAGGATCCGGCCGACCTCGTGCGCATCACGCCGCTGCGCATCGTCGTGCGCGACACCCAGGTCGGCAAGGCCCTGCTCGGTCCGCTGCTCGACATCAGCCGCAGCCAGCGGGAGCAGCTCTTCGACGACCTGTCCAACACCATGTGCGAGCTGGCTGCCGTGCTCCTCGTCGGCGACGTGGGCGTATCGATCGCCGGCGGCACCGGCTTCCTGGCCATCGAGATCGGTGGCGCCGAAGCCACCACGGGCGAGCTGGTCCTAGGGAACCCCTTCGGGCCCCCCGTCGCTCCGGACGGCGCACCGGTGCAGCTCCCCGCCAGCGGGATC
>DATCYI010000508.1:0-2996 GCA_036570385.1 Acidimicrobiales bacterium
TCGAACCGAGGCATCAGCGCTCGCTCATCGGAGCTTCGCCGAGGTGGGCAGTGACCGGAAGCCGCGGACGTTCACGGAGTGCACGCGGGTGATGCCGGCGGGGTCGAGGTCGTAGTCGGCGATGCGAGCCACCGCCTCCTCCAGGCAGACGCGCGCCTCCAGCCGGGCCAGCGATGCGCCGAGGCAGAAGTGCCGGCCGAACCCGAAGGAGGCGAGCTGCGAGGACAGGTCGCCGCGGCCCAGGTCGTAGCGGTCGGCGTCGGGGAAGGCCCGCTCGTCGCGGTTGGCCGACCCGGCGAGCAGCACCACGCGGGCTCCGGCCGGGATCGTTGTGCCGTGCAGCTCCACGTCAGTGGTGGTGGTCCGCGCGAGCAGCTGGGAGGACGTGTCGTAGCGCAGCGTCTCCTCCACCCAGTCGGCGATCCGGCCCGGGTCACCGAAGGGGACGGCCCTCTGGTCGGGGTTGCGCCACGCCCAGTACCAGGCGTTGCCGAGCAGCTTCGTGGTGGTCTCGTTGCCAGCGACGACCATGAGGAACAGGAAGCCCATGATCTCGTCGTCGGTGAGGCGGTCTCCGTCGACCTCGGCAGCAAGGAGCGCTGACGTGAGGTCGTCGGTGGGTCGGGCTCGGCGCTGCGCCAGCATGTCGGCGTAGTAGGTGACGAGCGTGAGGGCCGCTTCTACTCCCGCTGGCGGCACGTCGTTGGTGCCCTCCTCGCGGTGCACCAGCAGGTCGGAGAGGCGGCGCACCTCGTCGCGGTCGGCCTCCGGCACCCCGATCATCTCGGAGATGACGTCCATCGGCAGCTTGCCGGCCACGTCGGCGACGAAGTCGAAGGTGGGCGCCGACAGCGCCTCGTCGAGGTGGCGGCGGGCCAGCTCGCGGATGCGCGGCTCGAGCTCGACGACGCGCCGCGGCGTGAAGCCCCGCGACACCAACCCCCGCATGCGACCGTGCATCGGCGGGTCCATGGCCAGGAACGACATCGTCCGGTGCGCGTGGGGGCCCGACGCGGCGGGGTCGAGCGACACCCCGTGCGCCGAGGAGAAGCGCGCCGAGTCCCGGAAGCCGGCCACCACGTCGGCGTGGCGGGACAGGGCCCAGAAGTCATCGGCCTCGTTGCGGTACACCGGCGCTTCGTCGCGCAGGCGCCGGTAGGTGGGGTAAGGGTCGTCGTGGATCTCGTAGGCGTAGGGGCTGTAGACGACAGCGGTGGCGGTCATCGACCCGAACCCAGGATCACGCCGACCACCTCGTCCATCCGGTCGGCGAGGTCGGCGTAGCTGAAGTACCCCATGCCGGCCTGCAGGAGCGCGCCGGAGAGGGCGAGGTTGAGCGCCCGCCTCACGGCAGGGTCGTGGCCGCTGCCGAGCGCCTCTGAGAGGAGGTCGTCGATCCGGCCGCCGATCCGGTCGCGCAGGCGCTGTACGTCGGCGTCGTCCGCGAGGATCGCCGTGGTCGACGCCGAGGCGAGCTCGGGTTCGCCCGCGATCAGGTCGACGACGGCGCGCAGAGCACCTGACACGCGGGTGGCGGCCCGGCGCCGGCGGTCGCCCACCGGAAGCTCCACGGCGTCGAGCCGACGCCAGAACACCTCGGCGACCAGGTGGTCCTTCGAGCCGAAGTACGTGTAGGCGGTGGCGGGGGCGACGCCGGCGCGACGGGCCGCGTTGCGGACGGTGAGCCCGTCGTACCCGTGGGTCCGCAGCTCGGCGAGGGTGGCCTCCACGAGCGCCGCGATGCGGTCGCTCTGGCGACCCGAGAGCGTGCGTGTGGTTGTAGAGCTGGCGCCGCTGCTGGACATCTGTCCAGACAGTAGTCCAGGTCTGTCAGCGGTGCTCTCCGACGGCGATGCGCACCGTGCAGCCCTCGTCGCCGAGCTCGATGCTCACGTCGGAGCACACCTGGTGCACGATCCAGAGCCCCCGACCTCCCTCGCCGCCGGCCCGATCCAGCGGCAGGAGCCCCACGTAGGGATCGTGCGGTCCGGGGCCGAGGTCGCTGACCGCGGCCACCACCCGGCCCGGGCCCGCCCAGAGGCTCACCGTGACGGGCGGGCTGCCGTGCAGGTGCGCGTTGCTGGTGAGCTCGCTGAGCGCCAGCTGGAGGTTCAACGAGTCCTCTTCGGCCAGCCCTGCGGTCGCCGCCGCGGCGATGGCAGCCTGGCGCGCATCGTGGGGATCGGGACGATCGAGGACTGCATCGGGCGGGCGCGACTGCGCCGGATCCGGCTCGGGAGCGGGCAGGCCGCGGAGGAACGCCACCGGCTCCACGAACGCCGGGTTGAGCCGGGAGGCACCGTCTCGGGTGGCGAGGGTGGGGTGCGTGCGCTCCACGTCGGCGAGCACCTCTGCTGGCGTGGTGCGGGAGTCGTACAGGCACAGCGACACCAGCGGGTAGGCGCCGTAGGCCACCTGAACCGCGGCTTCGTAGCGGGCCCAGCCGTGCCAGCTCTGCGGCGTGGTCGCGAGCGGGATCTGACCGACGATGCGGATCCGCTCGGCACCCCCGGCCACCAGGTCGTCGAGCAGCTTGCGGAACGACTTGATGGTGGCCGCGGGTCGGACGTAGCGCTCGGCCGGCGAGAGGAAGGTGAGCCCGTCGGTGTGCGGCAGCGCCGACCGGACGAGGTGCTCGAGCCGCGGGCCGATGCACACCATCGTGGGCTCGCCCGCACGCTGGCCCTCGCGCAGCACCGGGAGGGCCAGGGCGAGGAGCTCCTCGTCGCTGCCGTAGATCCCCGAATGGTGGACGAGGCCCGGATGGGACAGTGCCAGCACGCTCACAGCCTAGGAGTCCGTGTGCGCCGGACGCGGACCCCAGACTGGACACCTGTCCAGATGGCGCTAGCCTCCGCGGCCATGGACGACCCCGCCGCTCCGGCTGTCGAGCGTCCGGAGCGCCCGGACTACGCCGGGCCCTTCGACCCCGACTTCCGCTACGAGGACCTCAGCAAGGAGGCGCTCGTGCGCCTCGTCCGGGAGTACGCCCTGAT
>DATCYI010000509.1:0-5425 GCA_036570385.1 Acidimicrobiales bacterium
CAGGTCGGCGTCGGTGGCCTGGCGGCTGCGGTGCGACGGCGCCTGCAGGCCGACCGACTCGAGCGCCGCTCGCGTGCGCCAGGACATCGGCTGGCCCTCCACCACGAGGGTTCCGGCCGTGGTGACCTCCCAGTCGGGCAGGTGGGCGGCCAGGGCCGCGCCGGCCATCACCGAGCGGGCGGCGTTGCCGGTGCAGATGAACAGGATGTGGCTCAACGGGGGGAGGTCCCGCCGATGCGGAAGCGGGCCCGGATGGGGCGGTGGTCGGAGCCGAGGTCGGGGAGCGTCTCGGTGCCGAGCACCTCCACCGGCGGGGTCACCAGCATGTGATCGATCCGGCTGTTGGGACGGTGCGCGGGCCAGGTCCGCCCGGAGCCGATGCGACGCCACGACCGCGGTGTCATGGCCGAGATGCACCAGCTCCACATGTTCATGTCGCCGAGCAGCACGGCGGGAGCGGTCGGAGCGGGCAGGGCGCGCCGCAGCGCCGGCGCCTGGAGCACGGCACCGAACTCGAGGTGGGTGAAGTGCGTCGCGCAGACGGCGAAGGGGTGGCCCTCGACGTCGAGGTCGACCTGCAGCAGGGCGCGGCTCGCCGGGTCCGGGGGCAGCTGGAAGAAGCGCGAGGTGGTGCTCGCCGTGATCGGCAGCCGGGAGAGCACGGCCAGGCACCAGTCGCCGCTGCCGGCCCGGCGCTCGGGGTCGTAGCGGCTGACCGTGCGGGGGGTCGGCCACGCGTCGGTGCGCGACAGCGGCACCGCCTGCACCTCGTAGCCGAGGGCCTCGGCGACGGCATCGTGCTGGGCCACGCCTCGATCCGGTGCCCAGCTCTCCTGGAGGGCGATCACGTCGGCGTCGAGCTGCTTGCAGGCCTCGACGACGTCGAAGGGCGGGAACCCCTGGCTGCGCCGGCCGCGGCCCCAGTGGATGTTGAACGACGCGACGGTGAGCTCAGCGGGCATCGGGCTCGTCCTTCGCGTCGAGCGCGGCGAGCTCCTCGATGCACTGCGGCAGCTCGGCGAAGGATCGCAGCACCGGGAAGTCGTGCCCGACGTCGTGCTCGGCCTCCTCCAGCGCCCAGGTGACGTGGTACGGGATGTGCACGGCTCGCCCGCCGAGGGCCAGCACCGGCAGCACGTCGCTGCGCACCGAGTTGCCGACCATCACGAACGTGGCCGGGTCGATCTGGTGGCGGTCGAGGATGCGCTGGTAGGTGCGCTCGTCCTTCTCGGCCACCACCTCGACGTGCCACAGCCCGTCAGCCAGGCCGGAGCGGGCCACCTTCGACTCCTGGTGGAGCAGGTCGCCCTTGGTGATGATCATGACCCGGTACTCGTCGGTGAGCGCGTCGACGCCCTCGATCACGCCGTCGAGCAGCTGGACCGGGTGGTCGAGGAGCACCTTGCCGAGCTCGACGACCGCTTGGAGGTCGCGACCTGGGATCTGGCCGTCGGTCACGTCGATGGCGGTCTCGATGAGCGACAGCGTGTACGCCATCACCCCGTAGCCGAAGCGCGGGAGGTTGTCGCGCTCGACCTGCAGCAGCCGGGCGTCGAGGGTCTCGTCGTCCAGCTCGATGTAGGGCGCGACGAGCTTGCGGAACTGCTCCTGGGTGTCGACGAAGAGCTGCTCGCTGTGCCAGAGGGTGTCGTCGCCATCGAGGGCGATGACCTCTATCACCGCGGGCTTCCCTGCGGGCCGGCGACCTGCTCGGCCGCCCATGCCGCGTCGAGCCGGCCGAGCTCCGTGCTCGGCGGACCGGCGACGAAGGGCCAGACCTCTTCGGAGATGCGGCGCCAGTTCGCCGTGGCCCGGATCTGACCGAAGATCGCGTAGAGGCCGAGGTTGATGCGCTGGAGGATGACGAACGAGGGCGGCACGTTGGCGGCCTTCATGATCGGGGCGTGCGGTCCGCCGGCGTCGAAGAAGCGCCGCACCGTCTCCGACGCGTACTCGGGCGTCACCGTCGAGACCTCGTCCTTCAGGGCGAACTCGTAGAAGTGGCCGAAGTAGTCCTCGATCTCCGCGTCCGTGAAGGAGGTGCCGGCCTTGAGCATGCCGATGCTCTCGATGATGCTGCGGTACTCGGCGATGTCGTGGTCGACCACCATGGTGGCGGTCATCCGCTCCAGGAGCTCCATCTCGTCGGCGCTGAAGTGCTTGACGAGGCCGAAGTCGAGGAACGTCACCTGCCCGCCCGGTCGGAACAGGTAGTTGCCGGGGTGGGGATCGCCGTTGAAGGCGCGCAGGCGGTAGAGGCTGCCGAACACGAAGCGGAAGATCGCCTCAGCGGCGAGGTCGCGCTCGGCCTGGCTCCACGTCTCCATCTCCTCGAACCGCACCCCTTCGGCCAGCTCGGTGGTTAGGACCCTCTGGGTCGAGAGCTCCGAGACGACCTCGGGCACGTGGATGAAGGGGTGACCTCGGTAGTGGTCGGCGAAGAGGCGCTGGTGGTCGGCCTCCATCGTGTAGTCGAGCTCCTCGACCAGCCTGGTGCGCAGCTCCTCGACGAGCGGCTCCGGCTCGAGGCCGGGGAACAGCATGCCGATGGCGGCGAACAGCAGGCCGGCGTTGTCGAGGTCGGACCTGATCGCGTCGCCCACGCCCGGGTACTGCACCTTCACCGCCACCGCCCGGCCGTCGTGGGTGATGGCGCGGTGCACCTGGCCGATCGACGCCGCAGCTATCGGCTCCGGGTCCCACTCGCCGAACACGTCGGTGGGGTCGGCGCCGAGCTCCTCGCGGATCACCTGGGCGGCGAGCTCCGCGCTCATGGGCGGGGCGTTCGACTGGAGCTCGGCCAGCGCCTCGCGCACGTGGTCGGGCATGCCCTGGTCGAGGTAGCTGGCCATCTGGCCGAGCTTCATCATGGCGCCCTTCATGTTGCCGAGCGCCTCGGTGATCGACTCCGCCGTCTTCAGCTCGAACTGGTGGTCGAGGTGCTGCTGGCGCTCAGCCGAGGCGAACGCACGGCGCGCCCGGTGCAGCGCCCACTGCCCGCCCGCCTTGGCACCCACGCCGGCCATCGCGGCGCTGCGCTGTGCCCGGGTCGAGCCTTCGACCGGCGATTCGTCCGTCGGCCCCTGGCGTCGTCGGCGCGCCTCTTGGACAGCTAGCGCTCCCGCCGCGGCGGCGGTGATCACGCCGAGCACGGTGGCGATCCGGCGGGCCCGCGACATGGCGTGGAGCGTACCGATGACCCAGCCGCCGGTCAGATCACATACCGGGCGCAGGTGGTGCGAATAGGGTCGCTGGCCATGAGCTCCGCTGACCTGGACGCCGTCAACCTCGCGCTACTCGTGCTGCGCTGCGGGATCGGGGCGGTGATGCTGGCCCACGGCATCAACCACATCTTCGGCGGCGGCAAGATCGAGGGCACCGGCCGGTGGTTCGAGAGCCTGGGCATGAAGCCCGGCCTCCTGCACGCCTGGTTGGCCAGCGTCACCGAGATCGTGGGTGGCGCGCTGCTGATCCTCGGTCTCCTCACGCCGCTCGGGGGCGCCGCCACCATCGGCGTGATGGCCGTCGCCGGCATCACGAACCACCGCGGCAACGGCTTCTTCATCTTCCGCCCGGGCGAGGGCTGGGAGTACGTGCTGACGCTCGCCATCGCCGGCTTCGCCATCGCGGTGATCGGGCCCGGCGAGTGGTCGCTCGACGACGCCTTCGACCTGACCGACGATCTGGTGGGCATGACGGGCCTGCTCACAGCGCTGATAGCGGGCGTCGGTGGCGCGGTCGCCCTGCTCGCCGTGGCCTGGCGCCCCCCGCCTCCGAAGCCGGACGCCTGAGAGCCAGCGCTCAGGCGATGGTGCCGTCGCCGCGGAGGCGGGACAGCTCGGCCGGGGAGAGGCGCAGCTCGGCGGCCAGGACCTCGTCGGTGTGCTCGCCCAGCCAGGGAACCCGGGTCTCAGGACCTTCGGCGACCTGCGAGAGCTTCACGGGGTTGCCGGGGACCAGCACGGGCTGATCGACGCCGTCGGTCCGCGGCACCTCCACGAGCATGTTGCGGGCGGCCACGTGCGGATCGGCGACCACCTCCTCGTCGCGCAGGCAGGGCCCGGCCGCGAGACCGGCCGCGCTCATGGCCTCGCACACCTCGAGGCGCGTCCGCCCGGAGGCCCAGCGCTCGACCGGCGGCCGGATCACCTCCTCGAGGTGCTCGACCCAGCCGCGGCGCTCGGCGAGCCGCGGGTCGCTGAGCCAGCCGGGCTCGCCGACCAGCTCGGCCAACGCCGCCAGCTGCGGCTCCCGCCCGATCTGCAGCACGAACCAGCCGTCGGCTGCCCTGAACCCGTGCATGATCAGCGGCGCGGGCTCGCCGCTGCGCAGCCCCAGCGACCACAGGCTGGTGACGATGTCGGTCAGCGCCACCATCGAGTCGAGCATGGCGATGTCGACGTGCTGGCCCTCCCCGGTTGCGTCGCGGTGGCGCAGCGCGGCGAGCACGCCGATCACCGCGAAGAGCCCGGAGCCGATGTCGCCCAGCGCGCCGGCGGGGGCCACGCGTGGCGGCTCGTCTCCGGCGCGCCTCAGCTCGTAGATGCCCGACATGGCCTCGACGATCGGGGCGTACGCGGGCCAGCTCTCGTAGGGCGAGCCGCTGCCGCCGAAGCCCGACACCGACAGGTAGACCACCGCCGGGTGCACCGCTGACACGTCGGGGTAGGCGAGCCCGAGCCTGCTCATGGTCCCGGCCTTGGAGCTCTCGGCCAGCACGTCGAAGCCGGGCGCCAGGTCGAGCAGCAGGCGGCGCCCCTCGTCGGTGGCGAGGTCGATGCAGACGCTGCGCTTGTTGAGGTTGTTGCGCAGGAACGTCGCGCCGACCTCGCGCCCGGCCGGATCGGTCATCGCCGGCTGCGAGCTGCGCGCCAGGTCGCCTCCGCCGGGCCGCTCGACCTTCACGACATCGGCGCCGAGCCGCGCCAGGAGCTGGGTGGCGTAGGGGAGCGCCTGCATCTGCTCGACCGCCAGGACGCGGACGCCGTCGAGCGGCTTGCCGTTGCCTGCCGCCATGGCGTTCACCACGTCCCCGAGCTGCATCGGGGCGACCGTACCGGCAACTTGACGGGCCGTCAGGGCCGGTCAGCGGCGAATCGGTAGCCTGCCCACGATGAGCACTCGCGGCTTGCTCGGGGCGGCCGGCTACCTGCCTCACAGACGGCTCGACCGCTCGACCATCGCCGCCGTGGCCGGGTCGGGTGGCGGTCGGGGCACTCGCAGCGTCGCGAGCTACGACGAGGACACCACCACGATGGGCGCCGCTGCGGCTCGGGCTGCGCTGCGCTCGGCGGGCGGGGCGGCGCCGCACACGCTGTGGTTCTCCACGGTCGCGCCGGCCTACCACGACAAGACCAATGCCACCGCCATCCACGCCGCCCTCGACCTCGGCGCCGACGTGGGGGCCTTCGACGCCAACGGCTCC
>DATCYI010000510.1:0-1686 GCA_036570385.1 Acidimicrobiales bacterium
ATGACGTTGCGACTCACTGACCGACACGGCGGCACACCTCCGGGACATCGCTGACCTGGCGGGCGCCACCGAAGGCACCGATCGCGGATCAGAGATCCGCATTCCCCACGCTAGCGATGGGCAGCGACACCGACCAGGGCCACGGGCGACTCAAGCCACCGCATCCAGGCGCTCGCCCACGCGCTGGACGACCTTGCGCACAGCACCTGGTCGCATGTCGTGGTCTGCACCGACGGTGACGGCAGGTGAGCGGTTGCCAGATGCTCGCTCGAGCACGACGCCCAGCCACACATCGGCGTCGCGGTCGCTGGCGACCAGCGACAAGCGCTCCTCCAGCGATCGGGCCGCAGGGTGACGCTCCGCCAGCAAGCGAAGCAGCGCCCGCGGCGACTCCACCGACGCCGGCGCGGCCCGCTCCTCGATCTCGAAGTGGGTCTCGTCGAGCGGCTTGGCGAAGGTGCCGACGTGACCGTGGACCAGAGCGGCGATGCGCCGACGGGCCCACACCCACGGCAGCGCGCCACCCGGCTGCCACGCACGAGCGATCTTCGCGAGGTCGATGGCGGCGTCGAGCGAGAGGTCGAGCACATCCTCGTCGCCGATGCGGATGTCGATGCGGCGAGCCTCGGCCCGGATGATCCGCCTCATGTGCGGCTCGCTCAGGGTGTGCAGGTCCCACACCGCTGACCGCTCACCCCCGACGATTCGCGTCATCACATCGGCCACCGCCGAGTGCAGCGCCTCCCGCCGCTCGTCCACCGTCTCCCCTTGCTCCGCCGCCCGCTCGCTGTCCATGCCGCCCATCTTCCTCAGGCGGTGTGACAGTCGACTCGACCGGTGACAGCGCCGACGGCACCGACCTGGCGCACGTAGGCTCGGGCGAATGGGGGCAAATCGGGCAGAGGCGCGCGGACGTGGTCGGGGCGCGTTGGTGCTGGCGGTGGCGGTCGTGCTGGGCGGGTTGGCGCTGGTGCCGGCTCCGGCGCGGGCGACCGCTGACGCTGAGGCGCCGAGTCCGGCTCGGCTCGAGACGTTCGAGCTGCCGAGCGATCTGGTCGACCCGGCGAGCGCCGGCGGGCGGCTCGAGGACCGGCGCCGGGCGCCGAAGGTCCACGTGCTGCTGCCCGCTGGCTACGTCCACGCTCCCGATCGCGACTACCCGGTGCTGTGGTTGCTGCACGGCGCCAACGGCGGCACCGACACGTGGCTGCCCGACATCCTCGAGGAGGCGGCAGGCTTCCCGGGCATCGTGGTCATGCCCGACGGCGGCGTGTTCGGCATGTACATGGACTGGTGGAACGGCGGCCGCCGAGAGGGACCGGCGTGGGCCAGCTTCCACCTCGACGTGCTGCGCCAGACGATCGAGGACCGCTACAACATTCGGCCTGGACGGCGCTGGCACGCCATCGGCGGCATCTCCATGGGCGGCCAGGGAGCGCTGCGCTACGCGGCGCTGCTGCCCGGCTACTTCGGTTCGGTGGCTGCGCTCTCGGCGGCCATGCCCGACACGCAAGCCGTCGAGTTCCAGGGCGGGCTCGACCTGGTCGACGCGATGAACGGTCCCGTCGGCGCGAGCTACGAGACGATCTACGGCCCCGCCCAGGCCCCCTACGCCGAGGGCAACAGCCCGCGGGCGCTGGTCGGCAACCTGGCCCACACCCGCATCTACCTCACGTCGGGTTGGGG
>DATCYI010000511.1:0-6523 GCA_036570385.1 Acidimicrobiales bacterium
CTGACGCGTCGAATGGGTTCAGACACCATTCGACGCGGCGGCTTGTCTCCGGCGGCGGTCGTGGGGTGCATCGAAATGGTGTGAGGTTGGCTGTTGCGGGGTGGGTGGTTGGTGGCTAGCGTCCCGGTTCGTGGCGACTTGGGGAGTGCTGCTGCGGGGGGTCGTTGTGGGCGGCCTGGTGCTGGTCACCGCCTGCTCCGACGGTGAAGGCGACGCAGCGACCACCACCACGACCGAGCGCCCCACCACCACGACGTCCTCGACCACGACGACGACCGTCCCGGAGCGCCCCGCGAGCACGACGACCACGTCGTACGACCCGGCGGCAGTCGAGGGAGCGGTCGAGGCGGCGTACCTGCGCAGCTGGGACGTCTACGCCGAAGCCGTCTACAACCTCGAGCTAGACGAAGCCGCCCTGGCCGAGGTGTACGCGGGGGAGAGCCTTGAGGGGAAGCGCGAGGAGATTGAGCGACGCATCTCCGAGGGCCAGGCAGCGCTAGTTCGCGTTGAGCATGACTATGAGGTGGTCCTCGTCGATGATCACACTGCCCAGGTCATCGATTCCTTCGTCAACCATCAGGTGCTCGTCGATCCCACGACCAAGGAGCCGATAGAGGCGGATCCCAACGAAGAGTTGCTGTTCAACTTCCGGCTCGAGCTCACTCCCGGGGGTTGGCGGGTGACTCTCATAGAGCGGTTGTCACCATGAAGGTTCTCATCGTTCTTACGACCACGATCCTTGCCTTCGCAGCGCAGATCAATGCGCTGTCAGCGGATGTGATCGGGGAGGATCGAGACGCCAGTGGGAGCGCCATGACGGGCCCCGAGGCAGTGCGGGTGACGATCCTTCGGATGGGTGGCGTCGACCATGTGCAGGCGGTCTCGGGAGGAAGCCCGGGCGACGGATGCGCCTGGAGCGCTCGACCAGGGCAGGTCACGGGGCCGAATGATCACCTGGCCACCGGTACAAGCCCCGACGAGATGCACACTTTGTATGTGGTGTTTTGCGACGGGACGTTTCATGGATACGCGTGGATCGGGCCGGATGATGTTGTGGACTTGGATGCTCTGGCTGGGGGTGAGGCGGCTCGGTACGTGGAGGATGTGCTGGCGCCTGGGGTGAGCATCGGGGTGAACCCGGATGCGCGGGGGCTGGTGGGGCTGCGGTCTTGGTTCTGGGTGGAGGGCTTCGACGGTGCGGCGGTGACGGTGCCGGTCGCGGCGCTCGGGCTGACGGTGAACGTGCAGCTGTCGATGGGGTCGGTGTCGTGGGACTTCGGGGATGGCACCGTCGAGTCGGGGAGCCTGGGCGAGGCGTATCCGGCGGAGTCCTCGGTGCAGCACGCGCACCAGGCGGATGGCACCTACGACGTGTCGGTGTCGATCGAGCTGTTGGCCAGCTACAGCGTCGACGGCGGTCCTCCGCTGGAGCTGGCGCCGCTGACGATCGGTGCCAGCACCGAGCATCCCGTCGAGCAGCGCCAAGCGGTCATCCACAGCCGCTGATCGGCGAGGACGCCGCCGTCAGGCTGGTCGGGCAGGTCTTGTACTCTCGGGGCCCATGACGACCGAGAAGCAGCGGCCCGACCGGAACCTCGCGCTGGAGCTCGTGCGCACCACGGAGGCGGCGGCTCTGGCCGCCAGCCGCTGGATGGGCCGGGGCGACAAGAACGGCGCCGACGGGGCCGCGGTCGACGCCATGCGGATCGTGCTCGACAGCGTCCCGATGGACGGCGTCGTCGTCATCGGCGAGGGCGAGAAGGACGAAGCGCCGATGCTGTTCAACGGCGAGCGGATCGGCGACGGCACGCCGATGCTCACCGACATCGCCGTCGACCCGATCGACGGCACCACCCTCACCTCCCTCGGTCGCGGCGGCGCCATCGCGGTCATCGCGGTGTCCGAGCGCGGCACCATGTTCGACCCCGGTCCCTGCGTCTACATGGAGAAGATCGCCGTCGGTCCCGAGTGCCGCGGCGTGATCGACATCCGGAAGTCGCCGAGCGAGAACATCGAGGCCGTCGCGAAGGCGAAGGGCGAGAGCGTGCGTGACGTCACGGCCGTGATCCTCGACCGCGATCGCCACACCGACCTCATCGCCGAGGTGCGCAGCACCGGCGCCCGCGTCCGGCTCATCCCCGACGGTGACGTGGCCGGCGCCATCTCGACCGCTCGCGTCGGATCCGGCGCCGACATCCTCCTCGGCATCGGTGGCACGCCCGAGGGCGTCATCACCGCCGCGGCGCTCAAGTGCATGGGCGGCGAGCAGCAGGGCCGCCTGTGGCCCCGCAACGACGAGGAGCGCGACGCCGCCGTGGCCGCCGGGTACGACCTCTCGAAGGTCCTCACCGACGACGACCTCGTCGCCGGCGACAACTGCTTCTTCGCCGCCACCGGCATCACCACCGGCGACCTCCTGCGCGGTGTCACCTACGACAAGAACGGTGCCAGCACCCAGTCGCTCGTGATGCGCTCGAAGTCGGGCACCGTGCGCCTGGTCGACGCCCACCACCGGATCTCGAAGCTCCGCAACTTCAGCGCCATCGACTTCGAGTAGCCGCAGCACCTGTCACGTCGCTGCCGTCGAGTCCTAGGGCGGCAAGGACGGGGACGACGACGGACGTCGAAGCCAGCGAGACGTGGGAGGCTGTCGCGCATGGGACTGCTGTCGGAGCGCTCGGAAGAAGACGACGAACAGGGCGACGTGGCCCTCTCCGGCCTGGAGGACCTCGACGCCGACAGGCCCGACGAGATGGTCTACGAGCTCGACGACTGGAGCGAGCGCGACCGCACCGTCCTGAAGGAGCGGCTCGAAGCGCTCGCCGTGCCCCACCACTGGGAGGAGGAGACCACGCTCGTCGTGGCCGCCGACGACGAGGCCTGGGTGGAGCGCATCCTCGACCAGGTGGAGGACGACCTCTCCACCGCCCTCGACGAGGACGTCGAGCAGGTGGCCTACGACCTGTCGCAGTGGGACGAGGACAACCTCGCGGTCCTGGTCGACGGTCTGGTCGACGAGGCCATCCCGCACGGGTTCGAGGGCGCCGAGCTGCTGGTGCACCAGATCGACGAGGAGCGCGTCGACGAGATCATCGAGGCCCTCGTCTCACCCGGCAGCGCCAGCGCCGACGACAGCCCCGCCGGCTCAGCCCCCGCCGACCTGATGGGCCCGCTGTTCGTGGCGGCCGATCGCCTCAGCCGCGATCCGGGCGACCGGGAGGGCACGACCGAGCTCGTGGCGGCGATGAAGGCGGCCGAGGGATCGTCGGCGCCGTACGGCATGGACAAGCTCTGGTGGGACGGCGTCCAGGTGCAGGCCGCGGAGCTGGTCGCTCTGATCGACGGCCACGACCCCGACCCGGAGTCGATAGCGGCACGGGCCTCGACCCTGCGCGAGGGGCTCCGCCCCTACGTCTGACCGGCGCAGCACCGCGCCGGTAGCGTGGCCCGGTGATCCTGGCCGAGCTCGAGGTGTTCCACTCGCGCCCCATCGCGCCCACCCGCCGGGTGGCGCTCGGCAGCAGCGACCTACCCGTCAGCCCCGCCCCGGGCTTCGGCGGGATCCTCCTCGGCGGCATCGTGGCCGGCCACATGCCCGGCCTCGACCCCGAGCTCTTCGACGACCTCCACCGGCTCACCCTCCAGCTCCAGGAGGGCCACCGCATCCCCCAGCCTCGGCTGCGGCACCGCTTCCAGGTCGACCGGATCGGCCTCACCCGCAGCGTCCACCGCCTCGTGGGCGAGGGCGAGGACCTCGAGTTCGTGCTCGCCGACAAGGGCGCGCCGGCGCAGCACATCCTCGCCGCCGTCTACGCCGCGGGTCGCCTCCCGCTGGTCAGCCGTGGCCGTGTGATGGACGTCATCCGCCTCGGCATGCGCTGGGCCGGCCCGCTCGATCGCGGCTTCGTGACGCACCTCTCCGGGCTCGACCGCGGCCGCTCCTGGTCCGCGAGCGCCTTCCACGACCCGGTCCAGTGGGCCCTCGGCGTGCTCGACCTCACAGCCGTCGACGACGTCCAGGTGCCCGACCGCGCCGTCGTGCAGAGCCGCTTCCGGGACATGCTGCGCATCGCCCACCCCGACCACGGCGGCGCTACCGACGACGCGGCCAAGCGCATCGCCGACCTCACCGAAGCCCGCCGCATCCTCCTCGCCTCCTGAGCCGGCGACCTCTACCGGCGCACCTGAGGCTTAGGACTCGAGCGATAGGCGCTCGCCGCTGTCTCGGCGGCCGGATGACGTCCCTGGCGTCGTCCTCCTCCTCGCCGCAGCTATGGCTGCGCCTTCGTCGTGCGTCCTAGCCAGGAACGCCCCCGACTCGCCGATCCAACGACTCCACCTATCCGCTCGAGTCCTGAGGGCCTGGTAGGGATTGCGGCGTGGCTCGCTCGTCCGCTCGCAAGCAGAAGAAGACCGCCGTCGGAGCCGTGCTCCTGTTCCCCGGAGCGGGTACTGGCGCCGACCATCCCTCGCTGGTCGCGCTCGAGGCGGCGCTCGCGCCGCTGCCGGTCACCCGGGCGGACTTCCCGTATCGCCGCGAGGGTCGCCGGGCCCCTGACCGGGCGCCGAAGCTCCTCGCCGCGGTCGTGGACGAGGCGGCCACGCTCGCGGAGCGCACCGGGCTGGAGCCCGAGCGCATCGTGCTCGGCGGTCGGTCGATGGGCGGTCGCATGTGCTCGATGGCGGTGGCCGACGGCCTCCCTGCGGCGGGCCTGGTGCTGATCGCCTATCCGCTGCACCCGCCGGGCAAGCCGGAGAAGCTCCGCATCGAGCACCTCCCGCAGATCGAGGTCCCGTGCCTGTTCATCTCCGGCACCAAGGACCCGTTCGGCACGCCGGACGAGCTCGAGCACCACACAGCGGCCATCCCCGGCCCGGTGACCCACCACTGGATCGAGGGCAAGGGTCACGACCTCAAGCGAGCCGACGACGAGATCTGCGCCACCGCCACCGCATGGGTGGCCGCCCTCGCCGGCTGACGGTCAGGGGAGGATGGTGACGGGGGTGCCGAGCGGGAGCCCGAGCTCGTCGACCAGGCGGTCGAGCACTGCGGCGGACAGGGCGATGCTGCCGTCGTCCATCTCCGTGCCGATCTCCGCCGGGTCGTCGGTGCCGTGGATGCCGATGACGCCACGCCCCTCGGCCAGGCCGTCGCGCACGTTGGGCGCCCCCGCCAGGCCGTACACGTAGGTGCCGTAGGGGCCGTCTCGGTCGGGCGGCTGGACGAGCTCGCGCAGGAAGAGCCCCGCCGACGGATCGGGCCGGTCGGGTCCGAGCCCGGCGGGCTCGTCGAGCACGACCTCGGCGCCGTCGCGCACCCGGATGCGGTGCTCCGACTGGGCGATCTCGATGCGGTACCCGACGGTGCTGCGGCTGACGTCGTCGCGCCGCACCCAGCCCGTGGTGCCAGCGGGCGCCGTAGGCAGGTACACCTCGATGCGGTCGTCGCCGGTCTGGACCACCAGCAGCACGAGCGGGATCCCCGGGGCCGAGGTCACCGCCGAAGCGGCGAGCTGCTGCGCGGGCGCCTCGGCGGTCGCGTCGGGGAAGACGTCGATGGCGTCGCCCTTGGCCTGCGCGACCTGGATCGGTTCGCTGCCCTGAGGCTGGCCGTCCACGCTGCTGCTCGTCGTCTCCGCCTGTGCGGCCAGCTCCGGCCGCTCGCCGGTGCAGGCCGCTCCGAGGAGCACCCCGACCACCAAGACGAGGGTGGTGCGGGCGCGTCGTGCTGAGCGGGCTGGGCGGGAGAGCACCAGGTCAACCTACCGGCGGGGTCGGGTCGGCCCGGCCACCGGGAGTCGTCGCCGCCGACCGCGTGGCCGGCGGCGACGTACCGATGCGGTCCTCGGGGTTGATGTCCTCGAGCTCTCGGTGGGCGGTCTCCGGGTAGGCGAAGAGCACGACCAGGGCCATGATCGCCGGACCGATCGACAGCACGGCGAGGGCCGGCCCGAGCCCGCCCCAGCGGTCCGACAGGTAGCCGGCGACCACGAGGCCGATGACGCTGCCGGCCACGCCGAGCACAGCGATCACCCCGTTGGCCCGGCCCCGCAGGGAGGTGGGGAACAGCTCGGGCCCGTAGACCCCGAGGGCGGGGATGGTGACAGCGCCGATGACCGCACCCAGCAGCGACAGCCCCCACATCGACCAGCCCGACGCGAGCACCATCGCCACCGTGAGGCCGACGCCACCTGCGATGCCGACCGCGCCGACCACGCGCCGTCCCCTGGTGTCGGCCAGGCGGCCGCCGATCAGCACGCCGATCCCGCCAGGCGTGTTGGTGAGGATCGAGAACATGCTGATGCGCGCTGCCGAGAAGCCACGCTCGTCGCGCAGGAACTCGTTCATCAGCTGCGACGCCGGGGCGGTGAACAGACCCAGCAGCAGGGCGGAGGCTGCCAGCAGCCAGAACCGGCGGCCGTGCCCGGCCATGCCGACGTCGACGTGCGTCACCTCGAAGCGGCGGCTCTCGGCCAGGTGGCGGGCCACGACGCGCACGACCGGCAGCCCGAGCAGAGCCAGG
>DATCYI010000512.1:0-3715 GCA_036570385.1 Acidimicrobiales bacterium
GACCCGCAGCGGGATGTCGAGGCCGGGCAGGCCCGCTCCTGGCAGCAGCGGCAGCTGGGCGATGCCGAGCGGCGCCAGGATGCCGGCCGGCAGCTCGAGGCGACCGCCGATCGTCCCGAAGCTGCAGCGGTCACCTGCTGATGCCGGCTTGGCTGCGGACACGGCCGCCACGTGGTCGCCGCCGTGCCCGGGCCGGGCGGCCTGCACCCGGGCGAGCCAGTCCTCCATCACCGGGTAGCCGTCGGCCTGGGTGAGGACGCCCCGCCAGATCGACTGCGATGCGTCTTGGCCGGTCTGCTCTCGCAGACGGGCCCGCACCACGAAGGGGCGAACGGCCTCGTGGATGTTCGCCACGGGGATGAGGTCGAGGTAGGGCGCGAGGTCGAGCACCGGCGTCTCGGCCAGAGCACCGCGGCCGATGACGCCACCGACGCGGTACACGAGCCCGGCCAGCTCCGGGGACATCGAGTGGCGCTCCGGCATCGGCTGCCCGTCGATGTCGTAGCCGCCGATGGCATCGTTCAGATCGAGGAAAGCGCCCATGTCGATCGTCCCGGCCCGCAGCGCTTCGAGGCCGTACTGCACGCCGACGTTGTCGAGCGGCCTACGGGCGAAGCCGGTCTGCGGGTCGCGCCCGAAGAGGTTCACGTTGGCGTCCTGGATCGTGCACCTGACGCCGGTCGGGTTGTCGGTCGGGTGGTAGCGGTCCTCCTCCGGCACCGAGCAGCCCGAGGTCGGGTCGATGCGATCGAGGAAGGTGTCGTTCCAGCTCTGGCAGATCGCGTTGAGCTCGGAGCCGGTCAGCAGGCTGTGCCCGTTCACCGCGGCCTGCTGGGCCGCCGTCCACTCCCGATCGGTGTTCTCGTAGTAGTGCTGGAGCAGCCCGCAGTCGGCGACGGTCATGGCCGTGGTGGCGATGTCGGCGAAGGTGGCGGTCGGCATGGCGGCCGAGATCAGGCCCGGCGCGTTGTTGGCGGCGTTGTACTGCTGGAGCGCGGCACCCGACCCGTTGGTGCCGACCACCGCTTCGATCACGCCGTAGCTCTCGGTGATGTGCTCCTTCACCATCATCGCCGTCTCCACGCTGATCAGCGGGTTGCAGTGGACGCCGAAGCTGGTGAGCGTGGAGTGGACGATGGCGTCGCCCTTGCCGAGGCGGTCGCTGATGCCCACCAGGTTGATGAGCAGGTTGTCGGCGGACACCTCGGTGAGATCGAGGTTCCCGAGCACGGTGTCCACCCGGTTGACCCCCTGGTGGTACCCGACGCCGCACGACTCGCCGAAGGCCCAGTAGACCCGTCGGTCCCATCGTCCGGCGTCGAACGGGCTGCCCGGTTCGCGGCCGTGCGGATCGTCGAGCACGGCGATGCGGGTGATGCTGCGGTTCACGGTCCGCGACTCCACGCGCACCACGAAGGGCACCGCCTCGCCGCCTTGGGACTCGGTGACCGCGACGTCGTCGGGGTAGGGAGCGTGGGGGTCGACCAGCTCGTGGAACGCCTGGTCGCTGGCCGACCGGTAGAACCACCGGGCCTGCGGCTCGATCGAGCAGCTGGCGTCGATCGGCGGGCCCAGCTCGGCGTCCTCGGTGCGACAGGCGAAGGGCTCCTGGTGCGGACCGGAGATCACGGGCCCGGTGACCGGGTGGTCGCGCACCACCAGATCGGCGTGGCGGTCGCCGGCGGCAGCCGAGATCGTGCTGGGTCCGAGCGGCAGACCGGTGATGAGGCCGCGCCACTCAGCGCCCGTCCACGCGAGCGCCTGCGTCTGGTCCCGCCCTGCCGCCACGACGGTGGGGCGATCGTCAGCGGTGAGGCCTCGCACGTCGACGAGCACGTCGCCCCCGGTGACGGTGTCGGGCAGGGTCGACCGGGTGAGGAGCTCGAGCTGACCGTCGGCGAGCGCGGGGGTGGCGAGGGTGTGCCAGTCGGCGGCCACCTCCGGGCCGCCCACCTCAGGCGAGGGCTGCGCCTCGGCGGGTAGACCGGCCACGACGAGCAGGGACGCGGAGAGGAGCGCTAGCGCGGCCGCGCCCTGGCGGCCGAGCGCTCTGGCGAGTTCGATCACACCAGGAGACTTCGCTGACCGCCCTCACGGCCCCTCCCCCCGGCGAACTGGGGATGGTTGCTCGCGCAATCCGGCCATCAGCCATCCCCAGAACGGTTGGGGGGGGCGGCCCGTCGGGGGCTACTCGACGGCGTCGAGGGCGGCGACCGCGGCGTCGAGCATGCGGGCCGAGCAGCCGGCCATCTCGACGGGCGGGATGGCGTCGCTGAGGATGCGATCCGCGATCGAGCGGAACGCGTCGGCCGCGGCACCGGAGCCGAGCACGACGGGCGAGCCGTCGTCGCCACCCGCGGAGACCGCAGGCTCGAGCGGCACCTTCCCAAGCAGCGGGACGCCGGCGTCGGCGGCGAGCTGCTCGCCTCCGCCCTCGCCGAAGAGGCTGTAGGACTCGCCGTGCTCGCAGGTGAAGCTGCTCATGTTCTCGATGACGCCGGCCACCCGGAGGTAGCTCTTGCGAGCCATCGAGACGGCTCGGCTGGCCACCTTCTGGGCGCCGAGCGCGGGGGTGGTGACCACCAGCACCTCGGAGCGGGGCAGCAGCTTGGCCACGCCCATCTGCACGTCGCCGGTGCCGGGGGGCATGTCGACGAAGAGGTAGTCGAGGTCGTCGCCCCACACGACGTCCTGGAGGAAGTGGGTGACGCCGCGGTTCAGCATGAGGCCGCGCCACATGAGCGCCGACTCCTCGTCCTCGACGAGGAAGCCCATCGACACGATCCTCAGCACGCCGTCGCCGACCTTGCGCTCGTGGGGGACCATCAGCTTCTTGCCGTCGACCTCGCGACCGCCGAGGCGCCCTCCGACGCCCAGCATGCGCGGCACGGAGAAGCCCCAGATGTCGGCGTCGAGCACGCCGACCTTGCGACCGGTGGCTGCGATGGCGGCCGCCAGGTTCACGGTGACGGACGACTTGCCGACGCCGCCCTTGCCGGATGCGACGAGCACCACCTTGGTGGTGGGACCGAGCGCGGTCTCCTCGGGTCGCTGGGAGACGTTCCAGCGGGCCTTGGCCATCGCCGAGGACTTCTCCTCGCGGGTCATCTCGGTCCACTCGATCTTCACGTGGGCCACGCCCGGCAGGCCGCCGACGCGAGCTCGCACGTCACGCTGGATCTGCGCGCGCAGCGGACAGCCCGACGTGGTGAGGGCGATCGTGACGAACACGTTGCCGTCGTCGTCGATGCGGGCGCTCTTGGCCATGCCGAGCTCGACGATGTCGCTTCCGAGCTCTGGGTCGATCACTCCCCGGAGCACAGCGATGACGTCGTCGGGGTTGGGGCGCTCGATGTGGGCCACGCCAAGATTCTACCGGCCGGGTCCGTGTAAACTCCACGACGTGTCTGTCACACCCGCGGGCGACCAGGGCGCGCCGCGCCTCGAGCTGCTCAAGGCCCTGGGCGACAACACGCGCTACGCCATCTACCTCGAGCTCGCTCGCTCGCCCCAGCCGCTGGCCACGGCGGAGATCGCCGAGAGCCTGGCCCTGCACCCGAACACGGTCCGCCCCCACCTCGAACGCATGCGCGAGGTGGGGCTCCTCGACGTGGTGACCGACGCCCGCGGCACCGTCGGCCGGCCCCAGCACCGCTACTCACTCGCGGCCGACGCGCCGGCTCTCGGGTTCGAGCCGCCGGCCTTCCCGGTGCTG
>DATCYI010000513.1:0-13486 GCA_036570385.1 Acidimicrobiales bacterium
CGCCCCGCACCCGGTGGGGGATGCCGGCGGCGCGCAGCGCTTCCGCGATGAGCTCGACCTGCGCGTGCGTGCGGACCAGCACCGCCTGATCCGACCACGGTCGCCCCGGCAGCCGCGCCATCCGCACCGCATGGGCGATTGCGTTGGCCTCGTGGCGGTCGCTCGGGTGCTCAACCACTGTGGGCGGGGTGCCGTCGGGTCGCGTGGCCCGCACGTCGGCGGCGGGCTGGCGGGCTCCTCGCAGCACCGCCGACGCGGCGTCGAGGATCTGCGGGGTCGATCGGTAGCTGCGGTCGAGCTCGATCACCTCGGCCGGGGGCCAGTGGCGGTGGATGTCGAGCAGGAAGCCGGCGTCGGCGCCGTTCCAGCCGTAGATCGCCTGTTGCGGATCGCCCACCGCCGTGACGTCGTACCGGTCGCCCCGCCAGGCCTCGAGGAGCCGGAACTGGAGCGGGTTGACGTCCTGCAGCTCGTCGACGAAGAGGTGGCGGAACCGCCAGCGCTGGGCGGCGGCGAAGGTCGGGTCCTCCTCCAGGGCGCGGGCGCACAGGGCGAGCAGGTCGTCGAAGTCGACGAGCCCGCCACGCTGCTTGCGGACCTCGTAGGCGGCGTAAACCTCGGCCACCTGCTCCGGGCGCACGTTCGGACGGCGGGCGGCGGCGGCGACGGCCTCCACGTAGGTGTCGGGCGTGATCATGCGGGCCTTGGCCCACTCGATCTCCGTGGCCACCTCGGCCGCGGCGGTGCGACGGTCTCGACCCTGCACCTTGGGCACCACCTCGATCAGGATCCGCCCCTTGCGGTCGAGCAGCGTCGGGGGAGTGCGGCGCTGGTCGGCCCAGCGGTTCCGCAGCTGGCCCCACGCCACGGCGTGGAACGTCCCGGTCGTGGCCTCCGCTCGCAGGCCGAGCGCGCTCAGTCGGTCGCTCAGCTCGCCGGCCGCCTTGCGGGTGAAGGTCAGCGCCAGCACGTGCCGGGCGTCGGCCTGCCCGTCGGCCACCCGGTAGGCGATGCGGCGGGTGAGGACTCGCGTCTTGCCCGATCCGGCCGGCGCGAGGATCACGAGGGGCATCGCCGGCGACGACACGGCGGCGCGCTGCGCGTCGTCGAGGCCGTCGAGCAGCGTCGCTGGGTCCATCGCCCGCGACCCTACGCTGCACCCCGTGGTGGACATCTCGATCGATCGCTTCGAGGAGCTGGTCGCTGACGCTCTCGACAGCATCCCGCCCGAGCTCGGCCGGCTGATGGACAACGTGGCGGTGGTCGTGAAGGAGGGCAGCGCCGGTTCGCGCCTGCTCGGCCGCTACGACGGCATCCCGCTGACCGAGCGCGACGCCAGCTACGCCGGGATGGTCATGCCCGATCGCATCACGCTGTTCCGCCGCCCGCTGCTAGCGGTCTGCGGCGACGAGGAGGAGCTGGTCGAGCAGGTTCGGATCACGGTGATCCACGAGGTGGCGCACCACTTCGGCATCGACGACGACCGCCTCGACCAGCTCGGGTGGGCGTGACCCGCCGGCAGTAGGGTTCCCGCCGTGCCGTTCTCCCGGAAGCTGCTCAACGAGGGCGAGGACATCGTCCTCGACCTGCACCCCCACTGGTGGTTCTTCGCCAAGTCGCTCGCGGCGCTCGTGGCGACGAGCATCCTCGGCCTCTACGTGCTCTTCGGCTGGGACGGTGCACCTGGCTGGGCCGAGGCCATCGTCGGCGTGCTCGTGCTCGCAACGCTGCTCTGGTTCGGGCTCGCCTATGCCCGCTGGGTCACCACCAACTTCGTGATCACCACCGACCGCCTGATCTACCGCCACGGCGTGCTCTCCAAGCACGGCATCGAGATCCCGCTCGACCGCGTGAACACCGTGTTCTTCAGCCAGAGCATCTTCGAGCGGATGGTCGGCTCGGGCGACCTCACGATCGAGTCGGCCGGCGAGATGGGCCGCCAGGCCTTCTCCAACGTGCGCAAGCCCTCCGCCGTGCAGAACGAGATCTACAAGCAGATGGAAGCCAACGAGAACCGCAAGTTCGACCGGGTGGGGGCGAACAACCCCAACCTGGGGGCGGCATCGATCCCTGCCCAGATCGAGCAGCTCGACGACCTCCGCCAGCGTGGCCTGATCTCCGAGGCCGAGTTCCAGACCAAGAAGGCAGAGCTCCTCGGACGGATGTGAGGCCGCGGCCGGCTCCTTGACCGCCTGGTCAAGTGGCCGTCAGGATGGCCGGGAGCCGGGTGCGCCCACGCGCCCGACCGTCGCAAAGGAGCCTCATGCCCGGACCTCTCGCAGGCGTCAAGATCGTCGAGCTCGCAGGCATCGGGCCCGGCCCGTTCTGCGCCATGATGCTCGCCGACATGGGCGCCGACGTCGTGCGCGTCGACCGGGCCCAGAACGTGACGGGCGGCGATCCCGCGGCTCCGCCCGCTGACGTCCTCAACCGGGGGCGACGCTCGATCGGCGTCGACCTGAAGAACCCCGATGGCGTGGAGACCGTGCTCTCGCTGATCGAGTCGGCCGACGCGCTGATCGAGGGCTTCCGCCCCGGCGTCATGGAGCGCCTGGGGCTCGGTCCCGACGTCGCCCTCGCCCGCAACCCCAAGCTGGTCTACGGACGCATGACGGGCTGGGGCCAGGAGGGGCCCTACGCGCCCACCGCCGGCCACGACATCAACTACATCGCCCTCGCCGGTGCGCTGGAGCCGATCGGTCGTCGCGGCGAGGCGCCGGTGCCCCCGCTCAACCTGGTGGGCGACTTCGGCGGTGGCGGCATGCTCCTCGCCTACGGCCTCGTGTGCGGCATCCTCAGCGCGCAGCGCAGCGGGGAGGGCCAGGTCGTCGACGCTGCGATGGTCGACGGTGCCGCGGTGCTCATGACCATGTTCCACGCCTTCCGGGCCATGGGGATCTGGGACGACGCGCGGGGCACGAACATGCTCGACAGCGGCGCCCACTTCTACGACGTCTACGAGACCGCCGACGGCAAGTACGTGTCGATCGGCTCGATCGAGCCGCAGTTCTACGCTGAGCTGCTGCGCCTCACGGGCCTCGAGGGCGAGGACCTCCCGTACCAGCACGACAAGACGCAGTGGGTCGCCCTGAAGGAGCGCCTCGCCGGCGTGTTCAAGGGCAAGACCCGCGACGAGTGGTGCGAGATCATGGAGGGCACCGACGTCTGCTTCGCGCCGGTCCTGTCCCTCACGGAGGCGCCGCTGCACCCGCACAACGTGCAGCGGGGCACGTTCGTGGAGCGCGACGGGGTGGTCCAACCGGCACCGGCGCCTCGGTTCTCGGCCACGCCGACCGAGATCCAGCGCCCGCCGGCGCACGCCGGCCAGCACACCGACGAGGTCCTCGCCGACTGGGGCTTTAACTCCAGCCGCATCGCCAAGCTGCGCGACGCCGGCGCGGTGCGGTAGCTCGCACCGCCAACGAATCCTTGGTCGCTCTGGCGGCGGAGGCCGGTAGCCTCCGCCGCCATGGCGACCCTCGTCTCGTTCCACGCCCACCCCGACGACGAGTCGATCGGCACCGGTGGCACCCTCGCCAAGGCCGCGGCCGCCGGCCACCGGACGGTTCTGGTCTTCGGCACCCGAGGAGAGCACGGAGAGGTCGACGACGGCTTCCTCGATGCCGGCGAGACGCTGGCTGATCGCCGCGTCGTCGAGACCCACCGCTCCGCGGAGATCCTCGGCGTGTCCAGGGTGGAGTTCCTCGGCTACGTCGACTCCGGGATGATGGGCACCCCGGAGAACGACCAGCCCGGGTCGTTCTGGACCGCTGATGTGGAGGAGGCCGCCGAGCGCTTGGCGGAGATCCTGCGCGACGAGCAGGCCGACGTGCTCACCATCTACGACGACCACGGCGGCTACGGGCACCCGGACCACATCCAGGTGCACCGAGTGGGGGTCAGGGCGGGGGAGCTCGCCGGCGTGGAGCACGTGTTCGAGGGGACGATGAACCGCGACGCGCTGCGGCGCATGATGGAGTCGGCGGTCACCGCCGGCGACATGCCGAGCGACGAGCTGCCCGACGTGTCGGAGATGAGCTCGTTCGGCAGTCCCGAGGAGATCATCACCACCGCCATCGACGTCAGCGAGTTCCTCGGCACGAAGCGGGCGTCGATGGCCGCCCACGCCAGCCAGATCTCCGAGACGTCGTTCTTCCTGTCGATGCCGGAGGAGGCCTTCGTCGGGTCGTTCGGCACCGAGTGGTTCATCCGGCGGGGCGCGTCGCCGGGCGAGCGCGGTGACGACCTCTTCGCCGGCGTCGACCACTGACGCACCACTAGCCCCTACGGTTGGCGTTCATGCTTCGTCGCGCCCTGCGTCCCGCTGCAGCCCTCGCTGCCGCCACCATCGTGCTCGTCTCCTGCGGCGGTGACGACGATGAGGGAGCCGACGGCGAAGCGACCACCACCACCGTCGAGCAGACCACGACCACCGTCGACGCGACCACGACCAGCACGACCACCGCCGAGGTCACGACCACGACTGCACCCGGAGACGACGACTCCGCGGCGATCGCGCTGCGCGGCGACGGCCTGGGCGTGGTGAGCCTCGGGTCCGAGCCCGATGCGGCTGTGTCGGCGGTGACCGCGGCGCTGGGCGACCCGAGCCTCGACACCGGCTGGGAGTCGTCGTTCGGCACCTACGGGACCTGCCCCGGCACCGAGGTGAGGGCCGTCGAGTGGGGCGGCCTGGTGCTGCTGTTCACCGATGGCCCGACAGACTTCGGCTCCACGCCCCACCTCTTCGCCTGGCGCCTCGGGAGCACCCCGCCGCCGCTGGCGACCGGAGCCGGGTTCGGTCTCGGCGCGCGGGTCTCCGATGCGCAGGAGCTCTACCCGGGAGCGGTCGAGGTCGTGCCGCCCGAGGAGCCCTTCCCCGGCATGGTGCTGATCTCCGCTGATGGCGGGCAGATCCGCGGGTTCCTCGAGGGCGAGGTCGTCACCAACCTCGAGGCCGGGGCTCCCTGCGGGGAGTAGCGGCTCGTCTCCTGGCGCCGACGCGCCACGACCGGCCACCATGGCCCCGTGACCGTCATCAAGATCAACGCCATCACCGTCGCAGCCGACAGCGGGGACGAGCTGGCCCAGCGCTTCGCGGCCCGAGCGGGGGTAGTCGACGACCAGGACGGCTTCGAGGGCTTCGAGCTCCTGAAGCCCGTGGACGACCGCACCACCTGGCTGGTCGTGACCCGCTGGCGTGACGAGGACGCGTTCAACGCGTGGGTGAGCAGCCCGGCCTTCGGCGCCGGCCACCAGAGCGAGGGCTCGTCGGCCGGCGGCGGGCACCCCCACGGTGCCGGGCACGGCGGTGGTCATGGCGAGGCTCACGGCGAGGGCGCCAAGAAGCCGGTCGGGGTCTCCTCCGAGCTCTGGAGCTACGAGGTCGCCGGCGGCTCATCCGGCAAGTCCTGAGCGACCGCCGGTGACGCTGCGCAGCGCTCACGCGGACTTCTCGTGGGTCGTGGTCGTGGCCAACGCCGCCGTCGGGCTCTGGGCGCTGGCGGCCCACTACGACGCGCGGTTCCGCCGGCGCGCCCTGTGGCGAGCCACGCTGGTCGCCGAGCTGACGATCTTCGTCCAGGTAGCTCTGGGCGTGGCCCTGGTGGCGCTGGATGACTACGAGGTCGCCCAGATGCACGCGTTCTACGGCTTCGTGGCCATCGCCTCGGTGGGCATCATCTACAGCTACCGCCAGCAGATCGCCCCTCACCTGTTCCTGCTCTACGGCCTGGGCGGCCTCTTCCTCATGGGCCTGGCCATCAGGGCCATGACCCTCTCTCCCTTCCCGACGCCCTGACCCCTGGAGGTCCGATGTCCGACACCACCCAGACCGCGCGCGGTGGCGCCGCCCTGTTCCACCGAGTGCTCGTGGTCGCCCTGCCGCTCCTCGTCCTGATCCAAGCCACCCTGGCCGGCCAGTACCTCTTCGAGCAGGAAGACGTCATCGTCCTCCACGGCATCCTCGGCAACACCAGCTTCGCCATCACGGTCTTGCTCGTGGTGCTGGCCGTGGTGCGCCGCCTCTCGGGCCTGCACTTCGGCCTGGCGGTCGCGCTGGTGGTGATGACCTTCGCCCAGGTGGGCCTGGGCTACGTCGGCCGCGACACAGCCACGGCCGCGGCCTGGCACATCCCGCTGGGCGTCGCCATCCTCGGCGTCAGCTGCTACCAGCTAGCCCTACCGCGCGACTGACCAGGCGCAGCAGCGCTGGGGGTGCGGGGGGTTCCCCCCCGCAATAGCGCCGTAGGGCGGCTCTGCCGTCCCGGAGGCGCACAACAGCGCGGCCCGAAGGGCCGCACCTCAGAAGCTCGTTGCCGAAGCTCCGCTTCGGCGACGAAACCCTAGAGGTTGACGACGGGGCAGGTGAGGGTGCGGGTGATGCCGTCGATCATCTGGACCCTGCTCACGACCATCTTCCCGAGCTCGTCGACGGTGTTCGACTCTGCTCGCGCGATCACGTCGTAGGGCCCCGTGACGTCTTCGGCGGCGACGACGCCGTCGATGCTCGCTACCTCCTGAGCAACCTGAGCGGCCTTGCCGACCTCGGTCTGGATCAGGATGTACGCGCTGACGGTCATCGAGCCTCCTCAGGGGGTGGACGATCGCATCGTAGCCACCGGGCGCGGGGGAGGAGTTCGGCGGCGAAGGGTGGAACACACTGGCGTGGAATCACACGCCCGCCTCTGCGGCCAGATCGCGCAGGAGCAAGACGACGTCCTCGGCACCATCCAGCTGGTGCAGGGCGATGCGGTGCTCGAAGACCGCCTCTACGACCAGCTGGTCGACCTCCTCATCGAGGGCTTGTTCCTGGAGCTGCGGCGCCGCCACCTCGTCGGTGAGCTGGCGATGGACGACTACGTCGACGAGCTGTCGGCCCTGTCGGCCGCGTGCCACGACGTCGGGCTGCTCCCGCTTCACACCCGCGACGCCTGAGCCCCGCTGAGCACCCGGGCGCGACAGCACCCGGTGCCCCTTCGGGCGACCGGGTGCTGTGGGAGACGGTGGTGCCGGGTAGGCGAGGCGACTACTGGGCGAGCCGCTTCTCGAGCTCGTTGAGCTCGTCGCTGAGCTCGGCCGGGAGCTGCTCGCCGAACTTCGCGTAGTGCTCCTCGAGCTGCGGGAGCTCGCCGCGCCACGACTCGGCATCGACGGTGAGCAGCTCGGCGAGCGTGCCCTCGTCGAGATCGAGGCCCGAGACGTCGATCGCCGAAGCGGCAGGGACCCGGCCGATGGGCGTGTCGACAGCGTCGGCGGTGCCCGCCACGCGACCGACGACCCACTTGAGCACGCGGCTGTTGTCGCCGAACCCGGGCCAGAGGAACTTGCCGTCGTCGCCCTTGCGGAACCAGTTGACCCAGTAGAGCTTGGGGAGCTTGGCGCCCTCGCGCTGGCCGATGTCGAGCCAGTGCTGGAAGTAGTCGCCCATGTTGTAGCCGCAGAACGGCAGCATGGCGAAGGGGTCGAAGCGCAGCTCGCCGACGGTGCCGGCCGCGGCAGCGGTCTTCTCCGAGCTCATGATCGAGCCGAGGAAGACGCCCTGCTGCCAGTCGTAGGACTCGGTGACGAGAGGAACGTTCGTGGCCCGGCGGCCGCCGAAGAGGATCGCCGAGATCGGGACGCCCTTCGGGTCCTCCCACTCCGGAGCGATGCAGGGGCACTGCGACGCGGGGGCGGTGAAGCGGGCGTTGGGGTGGGCGGCGGGAACGTCGGACTCGGGCGTCCAGTCGTTGCCCTTCCAGTCGATGGCGTGGGCGGGCGGTGCCGACAGGCCCTCCCACCAGACATCGCCGTCGTCGGTGAGGGCGACGTTCGTGAAGATCGAGTTCTTCGTGAGCGACGCGATGGCGTTCGGGTTGGTGTCGTCGCCGGTGCCGGGGGCGACGCCGAAGAAGCCGGCCTCGGGGTTGATGGCGTAGAGCTGGCCGTCGTCGCCGAACTTCATCCAGGCGATGTCGTCGCCGATGGTCTCGACCTTCCAGCCCGGAAGGGTGGGCACCATCATCGCCATGTTGGTCTTGCCGCAGGCCGACGGGAAGGCGGCGGCGACGTAGGTCTTCTCGCCCTCGGGGGAGGTGAGGCCGAGGATGAGCATGTGCTCGGCGAGCCAGCCGTCGTCGCGGGCCATCGTCGAGGCGATGCGCAGGGCGAAGCACTTCTTGCCGAGGAGGGCGTTGCCGCCGTAGCCCGAGCCGTAGCTCATGATCTCGCGGGTCTCGGGGAAGTGGGTGATGTACTTGTTGTCGGCGTCGCACGGCCAGGGCAGATCGTCGCGGCGGGTGCCGTCGGCGAGCACCAGCGGGTAGCCGACCGAGTGCACGCACGGCACGAACTCGCCGTCGGCGCCGAGCACGTCGAGCACCGGCTGACCCATGCGGGTCATGATCCGCATGTTGGTGGCGACGTAGGCCGAGTCGGTCAGCTGCACGCCGATGTGGGCGATGGGGGAGCCCAGCGGGCCCATCGAGAAGGGCACCACGTACATGGTGCGGCCCTTCATGGCGCCGGTGAAGAGCTCGTTGAGCTCGGCCTTCATCTCGGCCGGGGCCCGCCAGTTGTTCGTGGGGCCGGCGTCGACCTCGCGCTCGGAGCAGATGAAGGTGCGGTCCTCGACGCGAGCCACGTCGTCAGGGTCGGACAGGGCGAGGAAGCTGTTCGGCCGCTTGGCGTCGTCGAGCTTCGTGAAGGTGCCACCGTCGACCAGGAGCTGCGTGAGGCGATCCCACTCCTCCTCGGAGCCGTCGCACCACTCGATGGCATCTGGTTGGAGGATGCCTGCCCAGTGCTCGACCCACGCAGTGAGCTTCTGGTTGTCGGTGGTTGCAGGCATCTTCTCTCCCGGGGGGTCGCTGGCTCAGCTCTGCGTTGGGACGTCGGGTACCCCGCCGAATCCGGGGGTACCCATGTCGACCTCGGAGCCGAGGCGGAGCCGGGTGGCGCGCGTCGCGGCGTCGACGTCGAAGATCACGCGCTGGCCCTGGCGGAGCATCCTGAACACCGATCCCTGCAAGGCATCGGGTGCGAGGTCGTACTCCCGGAGGTCGGTGTCGCAGAGGACCACGCCGTCACCCGTGCCTGGGTCGTACGACTTGATGACTCCCTGCATGGACCGTCTCTCCTCGGGCTTCACGGTGGTTTCGCGTCACCGTAACGGAGGGGTCACAGATGCAGCCAAACGGACCGGACCGGACCGGGGTGGCTGGTCAGGGGGAGCTGCTAGGAGACGTGCTTGGTGACCTTGCCGGCCTTGATGCAGCCGGTGCACACGTGGAGGCGCTTCGGGGAGCCGTTGACGACCGCCCGGATCCGCTGGATGTTGGGGTTCCACCGACGCTTCGTGCGACGGTGCGAGTGGCTGACGTTCATCCCGAAGGACGGGTGCTTGCCGCACACCTCGCACACTGCTGCCATAGCGGGGACCTCACTCAACGGGGGCCGGACGAGTTGACCGGCTTGCAGGACCCGGAGAGGTTACCGGTGCGCCGCGGGACCCGCCAACCCGCGGTCGGCGACCGTGCGCCAGCGGCGGGCTCCTATGATCCTCCGGCGATGACGTCCCTCACGCGCCTCGGCGCCGACGAGCTCCGTGCCGTGGTGGCCGGCTACCGCGACGCGCTGGCTGCCCACAAGGAGGGCATCAACCGGCTGAACGTCTACCCGGTGCCCGACGGCGACACCGGCACGAACATGGCGCTGACCCTGCTGGCGGTGTGCGAGGAGGTCGAGACGGCCGGCACAGAGCTGCCCGCCGTGTGCAAGGCCATCAGCCACGGGTCGCTCATGGGCGCCCGCGGCAACTCCGGTGTGATCCTCTCCCAGGTGCTGCGGGGCATGTCCAGCGTGATCGCCGAGGCCGGCGGCGTCGACGCCAAGACCGTGGCGGCAGCCCTGAGCGCCGCCTCGACGGCGGCCTACCAGGCGGTGATGCGGCCGGTGGAGGGCACCATCCTCACCGTCGTGAGGGAGGCCGCTGAGGCCGCCGAAGCCGCATCCTCGGCCGGCGGCGACCTCATCGCCGTCCTTGACGCCGCCCGCGAGCAGGGCGCAGACGCGCTGGCCCGCACGCCCGACATGCTGCCCGTGCTCAAGGAGGCGGGGGTCGTCGACGCCGGCGGCACCGGCTTCCTCCTGCTGCTCGACGTCCTGCTCCACCTCGCCGACGGCCGGCCGGTGCCCGAGCCCGTCGACGTCGACGGCCCGAGCTTCGTCGACCCGCTGCCCGGCCACGGCGAGGGGCACGACATCTCCGACCTGCGCTACGAGGTCATGTACTTCCTCGAAGCCCCCGACGAGGCGATCCCCGCCTTCAAGGACGTGTGGGCCGGGATCGGCGACTCGATAGTCGTCGTGGGCGGCGACGGCATCTGGAACTGCCACATCCACACCGACGACATCGGAGCCTCGATCGAGGCCGCGATCGAGATCGGCCGGCCCAACAAGATCCGCGTCACCGACCTCATCGAGCAGGTGGAGGAGGAGCGCTGGGTGCGCGACGCCGCCGAAGGGCCGGCCGAGGTGCCCGAGCACCTCCGAACCCCCGTCACCTGCGCCGTGGTGGCGGTGGCCACGGGCGACGGCATACGGCGGATCTTCCACTCGCTCGGCGTGCAGGGCATCGTCACCGGCGGCCAGTCGATGAACCCCTCCACCGCCGAGCTCCTCGCCGTGGTGGAGTACGTCCCGGCCGACTCGGTCGTGATCCTCCCGAACAACAAGAACATCATCCCCGTGGCCGAGCAGGTCGGCGCTCAGACCGACAAGACGGTGCTGGTCGTGCCCACGAAGGGGATAACCGAGGGCTTCGCCGCCCTGCTGGCCTACGACCCCGAGGCCGACGGCGCCACCAACGCCGAGGAGATGGCCGAGGCCGCGGCCAACGTGGTCGCCGGCGAGATCACCCAGGCGGTGCGCGACTCGAGCTGCGACGTCGGACCCATCGTCGAAGGCGACTGGCTGGGCCTGGCGCGCGACGGCATCCGCGCCGTCGAGGGCGAGCTGGGCGACGCCGCCACCGCGCTGCTCGACGTGCTCGTGCGCGACGACCACGAGATCGTCACGATCATCGAGGGCGACGGCGCGTCGGCGGCCTGCACCCGTCACATCACCGAGTGGCTCGCCGAGCACCGTCCCGGCGCCGCGGCCGAGGTGCACCACGGCGGCCAGCCGCTCTACCCCTACCTCTTCGGCATCGAGTAGTGGCTCGCCGGCTCAGCCAGCTCGCCGGTCTGCCCGTCACGGAGCTGAAGGGGGTCGGACCGGAGCGGGCCAAGGCGCTGGCCGGCATCGACATCACGACCGTCTTCGACCTGCTCACTCACTATCCGCGGCGCTACCTCGACAAGACGAAGCAGTCGTCGATCCGTGACGCCGGCGTCGACGAGACGCTGTGGATCTTCGGCAAGGTCGTGTCGTCGAGCACGGTGCAGGGGAGGGGCCGGGGTCGTGCCCGCACCGAGCTGCGCGTCAGCGACGGATCGGGGTACCTGCGGGTCACCTTCTTCAACCAGCCGTGGAGGGCCCGCCAGCTGCCGCAGGGCTCGGAGGCGATGTTCTTCGGCAAGGTCACCGAGTACCGGGGACAGAAGCAGCTGGCCAACCCCGAGATCGACCTCCTCGACGAGCACGACCGCCTCGAGATCACCCCGATCTACCCGCAGTCAGACAAGGCCCGCCTCTACTCGAAGGACTTCCGCGGCTGGCTGAGGGAGTCGTTGGAGCGGGCCGGCGAGTTCATCGAGCCTCTGCCCAGCTGGCTCCTCGACGAGCACGACCTCATCACCCGCACGGCGGCGTTCTCGGGCATCCACACTCCGGAGTCGATGGGCGAGGCGGAGGCCGCACGCCGGCGGCTCGTGTTCGACGAGCTCCTGCGGATCCAGCTGGCCCTGGTGATGCGCAAGCGGCGCATCGAGGCGACCAGCCAGGGGGTGGCCCACGCCACCGGCGGCGAGCTGGTGGAGCGGTTCCTCGGGGCGCTGCCGTTCGACCTCACCGGCGACCAGCGCAAGGTGATCTCCGAGATCGAAGCCGAACTCGCTCGGCCCGTGCCGATGCACCGGCTGCTCCAGGGCGACGTGGGCGCCGGCAAGACCGTGGTGGCGGTCGCCGCCCTGCTCGCCGCTGTGCAGGGCGGTCACCAGGGCGCGTTCATGGCGCCCACCGAGGTGCTCGCCGAGCAGCACCACTCGTCGATCCGCCCCCTGGTCGATGGCATCTCCGTGCCCGACGACGGTGCGTCGCTGTTCGGAGAGCGGCCCCTCACCGTCGAGCTGCTCACCAACAAGGTCACCGGCAAGGAGCGCCAGAGGGTGCTCACGGCGCTCGCCGCCGGCGAGGTCGATCTGCTGGTCGGCACCCACGCCCTCATCCAGGAGGCCGTGGCGTTCCGGAGCCTGGGCGCCGTCGTGATCGACGAGCAGCACCGCTTCGGGGTCGAGCAGCGCGCCGCGCTGCGCGACAAGGCTGGTGGGGGAGCCGTCCCCGACGTCCTCGTGATGACGGCGACGCCGATCCCGCGCACCGCGGCGATGACCGTCTACGGCGATCTCGACGTCTCGATCCTGGGCGAGAAGCCGGCCGGCCGGCAGCGCATCGTCACCACGTGGGCGAAGGGCGAGGACGAGGAGGCGGGGGTCTGGCAACGGGTCCGTGAGGAGGTCGCCGAGGGGCGCCAGGCCTACGTGGTGTGCCCCCTGATCGGCGAGAGCGAGAAGCTCGAGGTCGCCTCGGCCGAGGAGACCTTCGAGCGGCTCGAGGCCGACGAGCTCTCAGGCCTGTCGCTCGGCCTGCTGCACGGGCGCCTCCCGGCGGCCGAGAAGGACGCGGCCATGACCGCGTTCCGCGAGGGCCGCACGCAGGTGCTCGTGGCCACGACCGTGATCGAGGTCGGCGTCGACGTGCCCAACGCCACGGTCATGGTCGTGCTCGACGCCGATCGCTTCGGCATAGCCCAGCTGCACCAGCTGCGCGGCCGCGTCGGACGAGGCGCGGCGGCGTCGTTCTGCTACCTCGTCACCGGCAGCGGCGGCGCCGAGGGCGACGACGAGGAGCGCGAGCAGGGCAACGCCCGGCTCGAGGCGCTGGTGCGCACCGACGACGGCTTCGAGCTGGCCGAGGTCGACCTCGAGATCCGGGGGGAGGGCACGATCTTCAGCGAGCGTCAGAAGGGCCGCAGCGACCTCAAGCTGGCATCGCTGCGTCGCGACAAGAAGGTCGTGAAGCAGGCCCGCGACGCAGCCGTGCGCATCGTCGACGCCGACCCCACCCTCGTCGACACCTGCCCCGAGCTGGCCGACGAGCTGCGCCTCTTCCTCGACCCCGACGACGAGGCCTTCCTCTTCAAGAGCTGAGCCGCGTCGAATGGTGTCAGTCGCGATGGCCGGGCGGCCACGGGGGAGGGGATGAAATGCTGGTGGTGGCCGTCGGGGTGTGGTCGTCGTTGTTTCTTGGTGCTTCGAGCCCGTTGTCAGTCTGGTGCGGAACCCGAGGA
>DATCYI010000514.1:0-2581 GCA_036570385.1 Acidimicrobiales bacterium
TCCGCCCCCCGCACCCCCCGCCGGCTCGCTGCGCTCGCGGTAGCCCCGTGCGCTCGGCGGACCTGCGGCTCCTGTTGTAAACGTGCGCTAGCGCCACGATTTGTGTGGGTTGCGCACGTTTGGCGGGTTGCGCACGATTACGGATGGCGGGGGGCGATCCGTGACGAGCGGACGCCCGGGAGCAGGCGTGGAGCGTGAAGCGCGACCACGCCTGCCTCGCCGCGCTCTTGACCTTGACCTTCGTCTTGCCGGGGCGCGGTCGGTAGGTTCCGGCGATGGCTGACGTCGTTGCTGATCCTGTTGCTCCGCATGCCTCGCGGTTCGCGCCGCTCGACGATCCGGAGCTGGCGGCTCGGTGGGCGAAGTTCCCGCAGGGATGGGACCGGCCGTTCTTCCCGAAGTTCATGGGGCTGCAGCTCGAGGAGATCCGCACCGACTACGCCCGCATGCGGCTGCCGTTCCGCCCCGAGCTCGAGCAGCCGGCGGGGGTGGTGCACGGAGGGGCGGTGGCGACGCTCGTCGACACGGTCGTCGTGCCCGCGGTCGGCCAGGCGTACCCGGCGGACTACGCCTACTTCACGATCCAGATGGACGTCCGCTACATCGGAGCCGTCGCCAAGGAAGACGCCATCGCCGAGGGGTGGATCGAGCAGCGCGGGCGCACGGTCGTGTTCTGCCGGGCCGAGGTGCGCGTCGCGAGCGGCCAGCTCGTGGCCGACGGCACCCTGACCTACACCGTCCGCCCGCCCCGGTGACCGCAAGAGCGTCCTAGGGCAGCGGTACGATCGACCCTTCCCGGGTCACCCCGCCTGGGCGACCTGGCGGAGGTCTGTGCAGTGCCCGACGACTATCGACGACGTCGCACCCTCGTCGGACTCAGCGCGCTCACGATCCTGGCCCTGCTGATCAGCCTGGTGGTCGACCGCATGGGTGACGACGACGGAGATGGCTCCGGCGAGCGGGCCGTGGAGTCCGGCGAGCAGGTCGACGACGAGGAGACCACCGACGCCGGTGAGGCCGACGCCGAGGAAGAGGAGGAGGACGGCGACTCCTTCACCACCGACTTCGAGGGCCTCGCCGACCCCGACGGCTTCGGCCGTCCCTACCCGAACGCGAAGTACCCCGGGCTGCTGACCTTCCGAGGCAACCCGTCGCGCAGCTACTACGGCGAGGGCCCCGTCCCCACCACCGCCCCGACCATCCGCCACAAGTTCCCCGACGAGCCGATGTGCCGGTCGTCGCTCAACCTCGGCGAGACCAAGGTGTGGTGCGGCATGGGCTGGACCGGCCAGCCCACCATCGTCGAGCGGGAGGACCGCACCTGGGCGATCTTCGGCGGCTACGACGGCCACATCCACTTCATGGACGCGTCGACCGGCGAGCGGATCCTCCCCGACGTCGTCACCGACGACATCATCAAGGGCACGCCCACGATCGACCCCGACGGCTTCCCGCTCGTCTACTCCGGCTCGCGCGACAACTACATCCGGGTCATCGCCTTCGACCGGCCCGGCCAGGCCGAGGTGCTCTGGAAGCTCCACGCCGAGGAGATCGGCCCCACCCTCTGGAACGACGACTGGGACTCGTCGCCGATCATCATCGACGACTACATGATCGTCGGCTCCGAGAGCAGCCGCTTCTGGGTGATCAAGCTCAACCGCACCACCGACGCCGCCGGGCTCGTGCAGGTCGCGCCCGAGATCACCTTCAGCACCGAGGCCTGGGACCAGGAGGTCCTGAACGCCAACGGCGACAACAAGGCGTCGGTGGAGAGCTCCGTCGCGGTCTACGAGGACATCGTCTACTTCGGCACCACCGCCGGCCTGATCCTCGGCTACGACCTCGGCAGCCTCGGCGAGGGCGGCACGCCCGAGCGCGTATTCCGCTTCTTCACGGGCGGCGACAACGACGCGTCGGTGGTGACCGACGACGAGGGGATGCTCTACATCGCCTCGCAGTACGACCGCGACCTCGACCGCGCCCGCGAGGTCGGCCAGCTCACCAAGGTCGACCCGTCGGTGCCGGGCGGTCGCATCGTGTGGAAGGTCGACGACCAGGGCGGGTTCGGCGGTGGCCTCTACGGCACCCCCGCCGTCGTGGGCGACATGGTCTACGCCGGCACCAACGGTGGCCGGCTCATGGGCATCGACCGGGCCACCGGGGCGATCCGTTGGACCAAGCAGTTCGAGCTGCCGCTCTGGGGCAGCCCAGTGGTGGTCGACGACGTGCTGCTCATGGGCGACTGCAGCGGCTTCTTCCACGCCTGGGACGTCTCCGACACCGCCATCGACCCGCCCCAGCTCTGGCAGCTCGAGCTCGGCGGCTGCATCGAGGCCACCCCCGCCGTCTGGAAGGGCCAGATCTACATAGGCACCCGCGGCGGCCACCTCTTCGTCATCGGGTGATCTCGTCCTCGCTCGCCTTCGGCGAGCTGCGGCGAGGTTTGTCGTGCGCCTTCGGCGCACTGAGGGCTTGTCGGCTGCGGGCGGCGGCGCCACCCTCCGCCAATGTGGGGGGCTCCGGCGGAGCCTCTGCCCCCCACGCCCCCCGCCGCTCGCTTCGCTCGGGTAGCCCCGCCCTC
>DATCYI010000515.1:0-3297 GCA_036570385.1 Acidimicrobiales bacterium
GCTTCTGCGCGATCGCCGCCGGGTCGTTGCGTGGGTCGCCGTGCGGGTCGTCGCCGCGGGCCGACGGACGGTTGACGGTGGGGGCCCGCGGCGTGCCGGAGTCGAAGTAGGCGAGCACCGCCGGCTCGGCCACCCCGGGATCGTGCGGGGCGAAGCCGAACATGGGATCGCGCGCCCAGTGGCGGCACACCGGCAGGTCGCTGGCGATGCGGGTGGCGCCGATCGTGCGGGCCTCCACCTCGGCGGCCAGGTTGGTGACCTGGTGGTCGGAGTAGCCGGCTTGGAGGAGCACCTGCTTGGCGGGCGTGCCGGGCAGCGGGTCGGCGGTCATGTGCTGGGCGTAGCCGTTCGCCTCGCCCCGATCCCACAGCATCTGCAGCAGCGCGAACAGGAGCTGCTGCTCGGCCTTGGTCGGGTAGAAGGCGTAGGCCAGCTCCCCGTAGGCACCCTCCCAGTCGAGCGAGCGGTTCAGCAGCGTGGAGTAGTTCATGCCGGGCACGCCCAGGACCGCCCGGGTGAAGTCGACGCCCAGCGCCGTGAGCGCGCCACCCATGATCGCTCCCTGGGAGTTCCCGTCGAACACGAGCTCCGACGGATCGAACAGCGCCGACCCGTCGTCCCCGCGGAAGGCGGTGTGGGTCACCATGCCGTCGGGGTGCACGAGGGCTCGTCCGAGCACGAGGAAGTCGACGAAGCCCTGCTGGGCCCGGTCGGCGAGCGACGGGAACAGCGACATGTCCTGGAGGATCAGCGCGACGTTGAGCAGGTCGCCGGTGGCCATCCCCGCCCAGTCGACCGCGCACGGCATGTAGCCGTTGCTTCGCAGGCCCCTGGTCGACCCGCCGACGGCCTCGTTGCGGGAGCCGAGCAGGCCGTGGCCGTAGAGCACCGGCTTGGCGGGCTCGCCGCTGAGCGCGCTGCGGGGCACGGAGCAGACGTAGGGCACGGTGCGGGTGGGCGCGCTCGGGTTCACGATCGGCCGGTCGCCCGTCCCGGGCATCGGCGAGGCGTAGACGAGACGGGCGCCGGGCGCCGGCACGTCGCCGATCTCGGGCACCTCGACTGTCGCCTCCGACGGGATGCTCAGGAAGTTCGGCACCGTCACCGTGCCCCGCACCACGCGGGCCGTCTCGTCGTCCGGATCGGCGACCGGCTCGATGCCGGTCACGGTGGTCACCGGCGCCGATCCATCGACCACCCCGTCAGCCAGATCGTGATCGCCCAACGCGGCGAAGGCCTGGTCGCGCATGGACAGGGCGCGTCCCGCCAGGTTGTCGGCCGAGGCGACCGTCAGGTCCCAGGCGAGCACGAGCCCGTCGCGATCGATGCCCGACGCGTCGAGCACCGGGAAGATGTGCTCGTCGTAGTGGGTCTGGCGGCTCCCGCCGGCGGTGCCGTCGAGCAGAGCGGCGAACGTCGGGCCCGCGCCGATCGGCGCGCCGCCCGCTCCGACGAGATCCCGCAGCCCGACGACGTAGCGATGTCCCTCGAGCAGGTTGCGGGCCGGACGCACGATCAGGGTGCGACCCGCTGCCGGCGTGGCCGGGTGCTGGTCGAGCTCGCTGAAGAAGGGGTGGCGCTCACCGGTGGTGGCGTCGATCAGCACGATCGGCGCATCCGCTTCGAGGGAGAGCGCGAGGTCGGTGACCTGGTCTCGGTAGCGAGCGGGCTCGTCATCCAGCCCCCAGGTCGCCGCGGGGTCGAGGCCCGGCACGTGGGCGAGCAGCATCGAGCCGGGCGAGAACCCGTCGTTGCGGTTCCACTCCGTCGGGTCGATCGGCTTGCCGTAGACGTTGCGGGGCATGGCGAGCAGCGGGAGCGCCACCCGCCGGCCGGTCGCCGTGGCGGGGTCGGCAACGGTCCAGCGGTCGGAGGGGAACGGGAACAGGCACCTCGACGGGTCGAGCTGGTCGCACGCCGGGTTGAGCGGGTCGAGGACGTCGATCGGGTCGGGCAGGTCGTCGGGTGCCGCCTCGCCGATCAGCTGCAGCAACAGGTCGAGCAGGTCGCCCGGATCGGTGGGCAGCTCCTGGGCCTCAGCCCGCGAGCCGGCGAGCCCGCCCACCAGCAGTGCCACGACGACGACGACGCGTGCGGCGGCGCGAACCGCCCCCTTGCTCCCCAGCATGCGGGGAGTCTCGCGCGGCGAGGGTGCGTGGCGACGGGCGACGCATGACAGGCTGCCGCGATGGCTCTCGAGCACCTCGCCGACCTCTCAGACGAGCGCCTGGCCGACTACCACCACCTGCGCGAGCCCTCCCGCCGGATGGGCATCGAGCGGGACCGGGGGATCTTCACGGTGGAGGGCCGGCTCTCAGTGGAGGCGCTGCTGGAGTCGCCCTACACGTGCCGCTCCGTGCTCGTCATCGCTGAGCAGGCCGACCGCCTGTCCGGGCTCGTGCCCCACGACGTGCCGGTCTACGCGCTGCCGGCCCGAGCCATCGAAGCGGTCACCGGGGTGCACTTCCACCGCGGCGTCCTGGCGGTGGCCGAGCGTCCAGCGCTGCCGTCGGTCCGCGACGTCGTCCGCGGCGCGCGGCGGGTGCTGGTGCTCGAAGCCGTGAACGACCACGAGAACATCGGCTCCCTGTTCCGCAACGCAGCCGCCTTCGGGGTCGATGCCGTCGTGCTCGATCCCACGAGCGCCGACCCGCTCTACCGGCGCGCGACCCGGGTGTCGCTCGGCCACGTGCTGCGGGTGCCCTTCGCGCGCGTCGAGGACGGGTCGTGGCCCGGTGCGCTGGCGCAGCTGGCTGACGAGGGCATCACCACGCTCGCGCTGACGCCCGCTGCCGATGCCGACGCCATCGGCGCAGTCGTGGCTGAGCGACCTGATCGGGTGGCGCTGATGGTGGGAGCCGAGGGACCGGGGCTCAGCGACGACGCGATGGCCGCCGCGGCACGGCGGGTGCGCATCCCGCTGGCGCCGGGTGTCGACTCGGTCAACGTGGCCACGGCTGCGGCCATCGCGCTGTCAGCCCTGCACGGCTGGGCCTGACCACGAGCGGTGTGTCGCTGAAATGAGTCGCCGGGTCGCGCCGGCCATCGACTCGCCGATCCTCCGACGCCATTTCAGCGACACACCACTAGCGGTCGGCGGACTGCGAGTCGGGGTACCAGGCGATCTGGTCGCGCCCGCGGCGCTTCGCCTCGTAGAGCGCGGCGTCGGCCCGGTTCACGAGCTCCTCAGCTGTCAGCCCCGACTCGGCCAGGGCCATGCCGACGCTGCAGCGCAGCTGCACCCGCACGTTGCTCGTGCCGGCGACCTCGCGCTCCGAGACCAGCCGCCGGATCCGC
>DATCYI010000516.1:0-3418 GCA_036570385.1 Acidimicrobiales bacterium
CCCGCAGCGGCGGCACGGCGAGCTCGGGCGTGCCGAAGTAGGCCAGCCGGCGGGGCGGACCCGCAGGAGGGGCAGCGACCACACCGGTCAGCGGAGGCTGAAGCCGCGCTGTGCGGCCGGTGCGACCTCGGCCTGGGCGAGGTCAGCAGCGGTGAGCTTCTGCTCGCGGATGATCCGCATGGCCGCCTTGCGAGAGTCGTCGTCGAGCCGCTCGATGTAGAGCACGCCGTCGAGGTGGTCGAGCTCGTGCTGGAAGCAGCGGGCCAGGATGTCGTCGGCCTCGATCGAGACCTCGTTGCCGTCGAGGTCGTAGCCCTTCAGGTGGACCTCGGCCGGGCGGACCAGCTCGAAGGAGAGGCCGGGGATCGACAGGCAGCCCTCCTCGTAGCCCCACTCGCCGCGGGACTCCACGATCTCCGGGTTGATGACCGTCTGCGGGCCGTCGCCCACGTCGTAGACGAAGATCCGCTTCTGGATGCCGACCTGGGGGCCGGCCAAGCCGAGGCCGGGAGCTTCGTACATCGTGGTGACCATGTCTTCGGCCAGCCGGGCGAGCTTGCCGTCGACGTCGGTGATCTCGTGGGCGCGCTGGCGCAGCACCGGGTCGCCGATCAGCCGGATGTCGTACGGGGCAGCCATGGAGCCAGGATACCGGCGGTCCCCCACTAGTCGACCCGAGCGGGGCGCCCGGTAGGTTCGGGGGCCATGGGCAACGCCGGCGGCCACTACTTCGACGCCGATCCGGCCGTGCGATCCCGGCCGTCCGCTGTGAGGCTCGACCTGCCCGACCGCTCCCTGACGCTGGGCACCGACCGAGGCGTGTTCTCCGCAGAGCAGGTGGACTCCGGCACGAAGTACCTCCTGCTCGAGGCGCCCGAGCCGCCCGCCGGCGGCACCTTCGTCGATCTCGGCTGCGGGTACGGCCCCATCGCCTGCACCCTCGCCGCCCGCCGGCCCGACGCCGTGGTGTGGGCGGTGGACGTCAACGAGCGAGCCCGCGCCCTGTGCACGTCCAACGCAGAGGCGCTCGAGCTGCCCAACGTGAAGGTCTGCGAGCCCGAAGCCGTGCCTGACGACCTCGTGGTCGACCTCATCTGGTCGAACCCCCCGATCCGCATCGGCAAGGCCGCCCTCCACGGGCTGCTCCAGACCTGGCTAGGACGTCTCAGCCCCACGGGGTCCGCGGTCCTCGTAGTTCAGAAGCACCTCGGCTCCGACTCGTTGCAGCGCTGGCTCGACGGCGAGGGCTGGGCGACGGATCGCCTCGGCTCCCGGGCCGGCTACCGCCTGCTCGACGTGCGGAGGGCTGCCGCGTGAAGCAGCTCGACGGGACGGGCATGAAGCGGCTCCACCGCGACTGGCGGCGTCGCACAGAGGGCCGGCTCGCTCTGATCCTCGACGACGTCCAGGGCCCCTTCAACGTCGGAGCGATCATCCGCACCGCCGCCGCGCTGCGCGCCGACGAGATGTGGCTCGCCGCCCGGACCCCCGAGCCCACCGACACGAAGGTCGGCAAGACCGCGCTCGGCACCAACCGCTACATCACCTTCCACCGGGCGGAGACCACGCTCGACGCCGTGCGGGAGGCGCAGGGCGCGGGCTACCGGGTGGTAGCGCTCGAGCTGGCCGATGTGGCCGTCCCGCTGCACGAGCTGGCCCTCGGTGATGCGACCTGCCTGGTGATCGGTCACGAGGACCGAGGCTGCACGCCGGCCACGCTCGCGGCGTGCGACGCCGTGGCCTACCTGCCGCTGGTGGGCAAGGTCGGATCGCTCAACGCGGCCACGGCGGCGTCGATCGCCTGCTACGAGGTCCGCCGCCAGGGCTGGGCCTCGCCCGACGCGCCGCCGTCCGCTCCCTGACGCCGGGCCGATATCCGAGGCTGGACCGAGCCTGGTCGCGCGTAGGTTGCGGCCATGGCCGAGCCCTACGTACGACTGCTGACAGAGGAGGAGATCCCGACCGCGACCCGGATCGTCTCGGAGGGGATGCTCGGCAGCCTCAGCGACGAGGTCGTCGACGCGTGGAGCTCCGTCTGGGAGCCCGAGGAGTGCCACGGCGCGTTCACCCAGGACGACCGGCTCGTCGGCGTGGTCCGCTGGTTCCGCGACGAGGTGTCGGTGCCCGGCGGGGCGGTGCCCGCCGGCGGCGTCACCGCAGTGGCCGTGGCGTCGACCCACCGCCGGCAAGGCCACCTGACCCGCCTCATCGATGAGCAGCTGGCCCACATGGTCGGTGCCGGCGTGGCCATCGCAACGCTGGTGGCCGCCGAGTGGCCCATCTACGGGCGCTTCGGGTACGGGCCCGCGATGGACGCCTGCGGCTACGACGTCGACGCCCGGGCGGCCCGGTTCCTCGCGCCGGCATCCGGCACGACCGAGCTCGTCACCCCGGCCGAGCTCGAGCCCCACCTGACCGCCATGCACGACGCCAGGTGGGCCCGCACGCCCGGCCCCCTGCGCCGCCGCTCCGGGCACTGGGCCCAGCGAGCCGCGGGGGTGGAGCGCTGGCCCAACGACTCCAGCGACCCGGGCCAGCTCCGCGGTGCCGTGTGGCGCGACGACGCGGGCGAGGTCCAGGGCGCGGTGTCCTACCTGGTCAAGGACACGTGGGCGCGCAACCGTCCGGCCGGCACGGCCGAGGTGCGGCTGCTCGTCGGCGCCACCCCCGAAGCAGAGCGGGAGCTGTGGCGGCACCTGTGCTCGATCGACTGGGTGTCCACGGTGACCGCCGGGCTGCGCTCGGTCGACGACCCGCTCCCCCTGCTGCTGGCCGACTCTCGCGTCGCCGCTCAGGTCGAGCGGTCCGACGCGATCTGGGCTCGCATCCTCGACCTCCCGGCCGCCTTCGCCGCTCGTCGCTCTGCGGTGCCCGGCCGGATGGTGGTGGAGGTCAAGGATCCGCAGGGCTACGCCGCCGGGCGCTACGCGCTCGAGCTCGGCCCCGATTCTGGTTCCGCCAGCCCCACGGACGAACCGGCCGAGGTCGAGCTGTCGGTCGCCGCGCTAGGCGCGACCTACTTCGGGGGCCAGGCGCCACGGCGCCTGGCCGACGCAGGTTGGATCAGCGAGCTGGCGCCCGGCGGAGTGGACCGCCTCACCGCTCTGCTCGCCACGCCCACGCTGCCCTGGTCGACCACGTCGTACTGAGGCCGCCACCCGGCGGGGTCAGGTGCGGAGGGGGTCGACCTCGATGCGGAGGCGGCCAGGGGGGCGCGCGACGGCGCCCAGGGCGTCGCAGAGGTGCTGGTGGTCGTCGGCCCGGACCAGCCAGCGGGACTCGGCCACCTCGGCGACCTGGACGCCCTCCGGGTGGCCGAGCGCTTCGACGAACGCCGGCGCCCCGGCACCCGACACCTCGGCGATGGCTGTGAACGGCGGGAGCCGGAGCAGCTCACGGCGCTCCCTCTCGGCATCTG
>DATCYI010000517.1:0-3535 GCA_036570385.1 Acidimicrobiales bacterium
AGTACCACTTCGGGGGGCGTCGCGGGCTGGTGAAGGCGGTGCTCGCGAAGCACGAGGTCGACATCGAGCGGCGGCGCCACGAGATGCTCGACGCCTACGAGCAGCGCGGCGAAGACGACCTACGCGCGCTCGCCGCCGCGCTCGTGGAGCCGATCGCCGCCGAGCTCGCCACCGAGGGCGGGCCCGGCTACCTGCAGCTCGTTGCCGACCTCTACAACCGGCCCAACCCCACCTTCGAACCCGGCGCCGCCGACGACCCCACGACGAGCCTGGGACGCTGGCGCCAGCTGGTCCGCCCGCTGCTCAGCCCCGAAGCGGTCCGCCTGCACCGCCGGTTCGACTCACTCCGGTTCGCGGTCTCCGAGGTCGCCCGCCGCAGCCGGTCGGGGCGACGCGACCACCGGCTCTTCGTCAGCCAGCTCACCGACCTGGTCACCGCGTTCCTGACGGCGCCCGTGTCGGAGGAGACACGCCGGCTGATCCGCAGGTAGGGTAATGCGCTTGCATTACCGCTGAGGAGGCGCTGCGATGGCATGGGACTTCCAGACCGATCCTGACTTCCAGGAGAAGCTCGACTGGATCAAGCAGTTCTGCGAGGAGAAGGTGGAGCCGCTCCACCACGTGTTCCCGCACGCGGTCCGGCTCCCCGATCCCGCGGTGAAGGCCTACGTGAAGGAGCTCCAGCAGGAGGTCAAGGACCAGGGCCTCTGGGCGCTGTTCCTCGACGAGGAGCTGGGCGGCCCTGGCCTCGGTCAGCTGAAGCTGGGGCTCGTCAACGAGATCATCGGTCGATACCCCGCCGCGCCGCAGCTCTTCGGGGCCGCCGCCCCCGACACGGGGAACATGGAGATGCTCGCCGCCTACGGCACCGACGAGCAGAAGAAGCGCTGGCTGGAGCCCCTGCTCAACCAGGAGATGTTCTCTGCCTACTCGATGACCGAGCCGCAGGGCGGCTCCGATCCGAGCCTGTTCACGACCACAGCGGTCCGCGACGGCGAGGAGTGGGTCATCAACGGCGAGAAGTGGTTCACCTCGGCCGGCCGGGTGGCCGACATCCTCTTCGTGATGTGCACCAACGGCATGTACGTGGTGCCGCGTGAGACCCCTGGCGTGGAGATCATGACCGAGCCCCGCAACCACAACCACATCATCTACCGCGACGTGCGCGTGCCCCTCGACCACCTCCTCGGCCCCGAGGACGGAGCCAAGGTCCTGGCCCAGCGCCGTCTCGGTGGCGGGCGCATCCACCACGCGATGCGCACCATCGCCCAGTGCACGCTGGCCCTCGACATGATGTGCGAGCGGGCGCTGTCGCGCGAGTCGCACGGCAAGATCATCGCCGAGCACCAGATGGTGCAGGAGAAGATCGCCGAGAGCTACGTGAAGCTCAAGATGCTGCGCCTCTACGTGCTCGAGACGGCGTGGAAGATCGACCAGTCCTCCACCCAGGAGGCTCGCACCGACATCTCCGGGGTGAAGTTCACGATGGCTCGGGTGCTGCGCGAGATCAGCTTCGACGCACTGCAGATCCACGGGGCGCTCGGCACCACCAACCTCACGCCCCTCCAGGACATGTACGCCGCCGCGCCCACCATGGGCATCGCCGACGGCGCCGACGAGGTGCACAAGGCCACCCTGGCCCGCCGGATCCTGAAGGGCTACCGCCCGCACGAGGGCAACTTCCCGCGGGAGTTCATCCCGTACAAGAAGGAGCAGGCCTGGGAGAAGATGCAGCCGGTCTTCGCGTCGAACCCCGAGCTGGCCACCGCCGCGGAGAACTGGAAGCAGTACTTCGAGAAGCGCCGCTAGCGCTCGGGTAGAGCGGCAAGGCTCGACCCGCGGTTGCGGGTCGCACGACGGATGCGCGCCGGCTGGCTCGAGTAGCAGGCCCCTTCGGGGATCCCGCTGTCAGCCAGCACGTCCAGGGTGTCGAGGTCGATGGCCACGCTGACGCGCATCCACACCGCACGCCGCAGGAGGATGGCGGCTTCGGCCTGGTCGGGATCGAGGGTGGTGGCGGCCCAGCCGGCGAAGCCCGCGCCGAGCGACTGCCCGGCGTGCTGCGACGGCGCCAGCAGCTGCCGTCCGTCGGTGTGGAGGGTCAGCTCGAAGCCGTCGTCGCGACGAGCGACCGCCAGGACGGACGGCTGGCCCGCATCGCCCTCGACGTCGGTGACCTCGAGGTCGTAGCGGCGGTCGCCTGCGGTCGTGCCGGCGAAGCGCACAGCCGTGAGGGCGCTCTCGAGGAGGTGGGTGCAGTGGGTGCCGGCGTCGGCCACGGCGGGGGCGACCCCCACCGGCGCCCCGACCAGCTCTTCGAGCTGCGAGATCGCTCCCGGGCACAGCGACCACGGGAGGCGGATGGCGCGCCCCTCCACTCCGGTCACCTCGTGGTGGTCGTGGTGGACGATCACGACCACGTGGTGGATGTGGTCCTCGAGCTCGGCCTCCACGGCGTCGGCGGCGATGCGCCGCAGCTCGAAGCGCCGACGGAACGGCGGAAGTGGGGTGCCAGACATCTAGGCGCGAACGCTACTGGCGCGCCGCGGACCGGTCGTCGCCGCGGTGCACCGGCGACGCGAAGTAAGGTGCACCTAACAGTTGTAGGTGCACGGCGGCAGGGCCGGCAGATGATGGAGCTCGAGTGGACACCGACCAGATCCAGCCGATCGACCAGTACCTGGCGGTGGAGGCGGGGAGCCTCGTGGCCCGGTTCAACGACGACTTCGCGGACTCCGTGCTGATGGTCACCCGAGCCATCGGCGGGTACCCCGAGGCCACCCGGTCGCTGGTCACCGGCATCGACGTCGGCGGCATCGATGTCGTCATCACCGATCCGTCTGGTGACCACCCCTCCCGGGTCGAGTTCCAGGTGCCGATCGAGGTGCCCGACCACCTCACGCTCGCGCTGATCGACCTGCTCGACCGGGCCCGCGCCGCCTCGGGGGAGGACGGCCAGACCTCGGCGGAGCGCGAGACGGCGAGCCTCGCGTCGATCCGCACCCACCTCACCGAGGTGGTGCGGGTGGCCGACGTGCACCCGCACCTGCGCGAGATCACCTTCGGCGGCGGCGACCTCGCCACCACCTTCGAGCCCCTCGGGCCCGACTGCTTCTTCTACGTCCTGCTGCCGCCGCCCGGCCGCACCGAGCTCGGCATCGACCAGAGCTTCACCTGGGAGCAGCACGCCCGCACCCCGGTGGAAGACCAGCCGGTCGGCGCCTACTACACCCTGCGGCGCTGGCGGCCCGAGGTCGCGGAGCTCGACATCTGGGCGGTCACCCACGCGGAGGGCGAGCCCGAGGGCCACGCGTCGTCCTGGGCCGGGCGGGCCAAGCCGGGCGACCGGGTGGCCCTGTGGGGTCCGCGCACCGCCTACTACCCGCCCGAGGAGACCGACCACCTCTTGCTGGTGGCCGACGAGACCGGCCTGCCTGCGGTCGCCGGCAGGGTCGCTCACGACGACGTTGATGCCGCCGACGTCGATGCCGGTGACCAGCGACCGGGTGGCCTCGGGGTACCCGCCGATGGCTCG
>DATCYI010000518.1:0-2806 GCA_036570385.1 Acidimicrobiales bacterium
GGCGAGCGGCTGCTCATCATGGGCCTCAACGGCGCGGGCAAGACGAGCCTGCTCAAGGTGCTCGCCGGCGAGCGGTCACCCGACGAGGGCAGCTTCCGCTTCGGTCACAACGTCGTGGCCGGCTACTACGCGCAGGAGCACGAGGGCATCCACGCCGGTCGCACGATCCTCGAGCACCTGCGCGAGCAGGTGCCCACCGCGCCCGACCCGATGCTGCGCAGCATCGTCGGCGCCATGGGCCTCACCGGCGACAAGGTGCACCAGGACGCCGGCACGCTCTCCGGCGGGGAGAAGACCAAGCTGGCGCTGGGCATCCTGGTGGCCGGCCGCCACAACGTCCTGCTCCTCGACGAGCCCACCAACAACCTCGACCCGGGCTCGCGGGAGGCCGTGGCCGAGGGGCTGCGGGGCTGGCCCGGCAGCATCATCCTGGTGAGCCACGACGCGCAGTTCGTGCGCGACCTCGAGCCCAACAAGGTCCTGATGATGCCCGACGGCACCCTCGACCACTGGGCCGACGACTACCTCGAGCTCGTCGAGCTGGCCTAGGAGCCAACCGGCGCAGCGACCCCCGTCGGAGCTGGGGATGGTTGATTCGCCGATTCGGCCATCAACCACCCCCAGAACCGTCAGGGCTGGGGGGTCAGCCGGGGAAGACCCGGATGGTCATCGAGGTGCCGTTGGTGCGCAGCACGCGGATGCGGGTGTTGGTGTCGGGCACGTCGACGCCGGCGCCAGGGAGCGCCGGATCGACGTACTCGCGGCTGTCGTCGAACAGCGGTTGGGGGTCCTGGGCCCGGACGTGGCTGCGCTGCCCGTTCAGGTGCAGCGAGAACGTCTTGGCGCGCTCCAGCGAGAACGGCGCGTCGTACACCTGGATCCGTGACCGCCACGGCACTCCCGCGAGGTTGAAGATCGCCCGCGGGTGCGAGTCGATCGGCAGGATCAGCCCCTCGCCGGGGTGCTGGCTCGTGTTGTTGTCGCGCTGCGACGTGTCCCAGTACGAGATGAGCAAGCCCTTGGCGTAGGAGAAGTGCTCGACCCAGTCGGGCTTCGTGTCGGCCCAGCCGAAGTTGTACGGACCGGTTCGCAGGTACTTGTCGTAGGACTCGTAAGTGCGGTTCGACGCCACGTAGTAGTTGGCGAAGTCGCCGGTCTCGGTCCCGGTGGTGGACACGAACCCGTCGAGCGTCCAGCCCTCGTCGCCGTCCTCCGCGCCGCTGGTCACGACGGGCTCGCCGTCGGCGGTGACGACGATCTCGTCGGCGAAGAAGCCATCGGGGGCGACGCCGCCGTCGGTGCGGTACAGGAAGCGCACCATGGCCGCTTGGCCCGCGAGGGCGTCGAGCGGCACCTCCACCGGCAGCCAGGCCCCGCCCGACGAACCCGAGATGGCCGGGTTGTCGCTGCCGTCACGGACGAAGGGCTCACCACCGACCGTGCCGTCGAGGCTGGTCCAGGTCGCCCCGTCGTCGGTCGACGCCTGCACGTACAGGTAGTCGTACTCCGCCTCGATCTCGAAGCGGGCCTGGAGCGACAGTGCGGCCGAGGAGGCCGCGGTGAGGTCGACGGCCCGGCTCATCGAGGTGCTGAGGTCGTCGCCGCTGGTCGACCACCACATCCGCTCCCCGGCGTACGGATCGCCGTACTCGAAGCTCACGGTCTTCTCGGGCAGCACGGCGACGACGCCCTGGGCCTTGGCCGAGTTGTACTCGTGCGGCCCGAGCTCGATCGTGCGGTCCTGGCCGGGCCCGACGATCTCGTAGTCGAGCCAGCCGAGCACGAGCTTGTCCCACGCCGAGAGGTCGCCGGCGCGGGTGCCGATGGGCTCGCCCTTGCCGGAGAGCCGGCTCTGGGCCATGAGCGTCCACCACTCCACGCCGTTCTGTCCACCGGCGGTGTCGTAGTGGTCGGGCAGGCCGAGGTCGTGGCCGTACTCGTGGGCGATGGTCGACAGGCCGCCGTTCTCGGGCTGGATCGTGTAGTCGCCGGCCCAGATGCCGGTGGCGCCGATCTCGGTGCCACCGAGCGGGTTCTGCGGCGGACCGGTGATGCCCGCGTCGCTGACGAAGGCGTACCAGCGGTGGCTCCAGATGGCGTCCTCGCCCTGCCAGGGATCGCCGTCGGCCTGGTCGCCGCCGGCGTGCACGATCTGGAGGTGGTCGACGTAGCCGTCGGGCTCGTTGAAGTCGCCGTCGCCGTCGTGGTCGTAGCGATCGTGCACGTCGTAGCTGGCGAGCTCGGCCGCGATGTCGGCGTCGTCGCGCCCGGCGGCGAGCTGCTGCTCGACCCAGGCGTCCATCCCGTCCTGCACGAGGTTCCAGGTGTTGTCGCACACCGCGTCGGCGCACGGGTAGCCGTTGCTGCGGCCGTAGCGGGCCTCGTTGTAGGGCACCGTCACCCAGTCGGTGACTGCGCCGTCGACCGAGTAGCGCCCCGACGACTGGCGCTCGTAGTACGTCTTCAGCGACTCGACGCCGCGACCGGTCCCGAAGTACAGGTCCTGGAAGTAGGCCTGGCTGAAGTCGGGCTCCCAGATCGTGGCGTTGTCGACCCGGCGATCAGGCTCGGGGATCTCGTTGTGCAGCGGTCCGTCGAAGCGGGCCGGGCCATCGGTGTCGGGATCGGTGTCGACGTCGGGGTAGTCGGGGTGGCGCTCGTTGCCGAACTCGACGAGCAGCGTGAACACGCGGTCGGTGCGCTCGTTGCTCAGCTCGACGTACTGGTCGCGCGGCGGCCGATCCTGGCGGCCGCCGCGACCGCGCCGTGCGGTGCTGCTGTCGGGGGCCGACGAGCCCTCGGTCTC
>DATCYI010000519.1:0-2458 GCA_036570385.1 Acidimicrobiales bacterium
CGCCGGAGCGGGTTGGCTCCGACGGGCGCGGGGGTGAACCCGGTGCCGCCGCAGCTGGGGCACGCGTCGAGCGCGATGGTCTTGGGGCCGTTGATCTCAGCCAGGGTGCACCTCCGGTGTGAGTACGCCCGGCGCGGCCACGGCGGGCGTGTGGCCCGCCGAGTTGAACCGCGCCTTGAGGCGCAGGAAGGGACGTTCGACGAGGTGGTGGCCGGCCATGCCCAAGCCGAGGGCCAGGACCTCGGCGGTGAGGACCCGCAGGGCCACCGGCTCGTCTCCGAGGTAGCGCAGCACGGCAGCGTAGACGGGCACGTGCCAGAGGTAGAGCGAGTACGAGATGCGGCCGGCGTAGCGCAGCGGTGCGGTGCTCAGCACCCAGCCCACCGGTCCGCTCGGCACCAGGGCGGCGAGCAGGAGCGCACCGATGAGCAGGCCGGTGATGGTGGCGCCGCCGCGGTAGTACCAGCCGTCGTAGGGGATCGCCCACCAGAAGAACCAGAGGAGCCCGGCGGCTGCGCCTGCGGCCACCCAGGGTCGTGGGCGGGCCCGGAGCCAGCCCTCGTGGCAGGCCACCGCGAGGAGGCACCCGAGCAGGATCGAGTCCATCCGTGCGTCGGTGCGGAAGTAGACCCGCGACCAGATCTCTGAGGACTCCCACAGGAGGAAGCGGGACGCCACCGACACGACGATGCCGGCCAGGAGGATGGCGGCCAGCGCACGACCGCCGTGCCGCGCCGCGGCGACGCCCAGGACGGCGATCACGACCAGCGGCCACAAGATGTAGAACTGCTCCTCGATGGCGAGGGTCCACATGTGGCCCATGCCGTCGGTGATCTCGGCGTTGCGGCCGAAGAACCAGTTCGACGTGTAGCTGACGATCATGGCGCAGGTGCGCAGGTGCGCCCACAGGTCGAGACCGGTCACCACCACGTAGGCGGTGGTGCCGATCAGCAGGGCGCCCAGCGCCGGGAGCAGCCGCAGCGCGCGGCGTCCGTAGAACCCGCGCAGCGACGTGGCGCCGGTGCGCGCCCGCTCCTCCACCAGGAGGCTGGTGATGAGGAAGCCGCTGAGCAGGAAGAAGATGTCGACGCTGAGGAAGGTGCCGAGCATCAGGTCCTGGTGCTCGACCGGCAGCAGGTAGGTGACCGTGTGGAAGAGCATGATGGCGATGACCGACACGCCCCTGAGCCCGTCGAGCGCCGGTCGAAAGCCGAGCCGGAAGCGCTCTGACTCCGGCCCGCGCTCGAGCTCCACCGACGGCCCGGACGGGGCCGGTCCGGCGCGCAGCGGCTCCTCACGGCTGCGCCGCCGTCGGGCCGGTGGTTCGACCGTGTCAGTCATGGTGACCTCCCTCAGGCCGTGGCGTCCGTGGGTCGGAGGCCACCGCTTCGTGCGGGCTCGATCCCGTCGTTCGGGAGGAAGCGCCGCCCGCCGCCCAGAAGATCACCGGTCGAGGCGCGACGCTGCGCCGATGCATCCCCAGGGAGGGCAGTTGTCGAAGCTGACGAAGCCGGTGCGAGGCGCACTCCATCGCCTCGGGTACGACGTGGTGCGCACCAACGGAGCGGCACCGGTGCAGAGCCTGCCGCCCGACTGCGACGAGTTCACTGCGTCGGTCATCGAGCGCATCGATCCGTACACGCTCACCTCGCCCGAGCGCGTCATGGCGCTGGTGGAGGCCGTCCGCTACCTGGTCCGCGCCGAGGTGCCGGGCGACTTCGTGGAGTGCGGTGTGTGGCGCGGCGGCAGCTCGATGGCCATGGCCCTCACGCTCCTCGACCTCGGCGTCGACGACCGCGACCTGTTCCTCTACGACACCTTCACCCACATGCCGTTCCCTGGTGAGGAGGACGTCGACCTCAACGGTGTGGCCGCCGCCGACGTGTACGACGCGGCCTCTGCGGCCGAGGCCTTCCGCTACCTCCCGATCGACGAGGTCCGCCGTGCCCTGCTGAGCACCGGGTACCCGGAGCACCGGCTGCACTTCATCCAGGGGATGGTGGAGGACACGATCCCGGCCCAGGCCCCCGAACCGATCGCCATGTGCCGGCTCGACACCGACTGGTATGCCTCCACCGCCCACGAGATGGAGCACCTGTGGCCGCGCATCAGCTCCGGCGGAGCGCTCCTCATCGATGACTACGGCCACTTCATGGGAGCGAAGAAGGCGGTCGACGAGTACATCGCCGAGCACCGCCTCCCCGTGCTGCTCAACCGGATCGACTTCACGGGCCGACTGGTCGTCAAGCCGCACGCAGGTCACTAGGCCGCCTCGACGATGGCGCGGGCCCAGCCCGCTGCCATCGCCTCCCAGGTGAACGATCGCGCCCGCTCGATCCCGGCCTGGCGCAGGCGCTCCGAGCGAGCCGGATCCGAAAGCACCGCTGCGAGCCCGGCCTCCACGGCGGCCGCCTCGGGGGCGACCACGACGCCGGCCTCGCCGACCACCTCGGGCAGG
>DATCYI010000520.1:0-8497 GCA_036570385.1 Acidimicrobiales bacterium
GTCGTGGGCGCCGATCACGAGGAGGTGGGAGCTGTCGTCGCGGAGCTCCTGGAAGGTCTCGAACGGCCCGCGCGACTCCACGTCGAAGAAGCCGGTGAACATGAGGATCGGCAGGTCGTTGACATCGCCGCGCATGCCGCGCTCGCGCCACCAGCTGTCGAGGGTGGGGTGCTCGAGGAAGGCGAAGCCGGTGTCGACCATCCCGCCGAGCGTGTCGAGGATCGTTCCCGGCGCCCGCTCGAGGCGAGCCGGTCCGGCCTGCACCGAGGGTGTGCCGATGCCCAGCAGCACGGCGAGCGCGGGCACCAGGTTGGGGATGCCGCCCGGGTACATCAGGTCGCGGTAGAGCTCGTGCGTGCCGGCACCGAGCACGGCGGTCTCGACGCAGGGCAGCTCGAGGTGCAGCGAGTTGTAGACGGCGATGGCGCTGGCCGAGAAGCCGTAGAGGCCGATGCGTCCGTTGCTGAACGGCTGTCGGCAGGCCCAGTCGAGCACCTCGACGATGTCGTGCTGGGTGCGGTCGCCGAGCGCGTCGAACGCGCCGTCGCTGTGGCCGGTGCCGCGGATGTGGACGAACAGGTGGTTGTACTCGGGCCCAGCGAAGGCGGAGCAGCACGGCTCGCCGTAGGGGCTGACCTCGACGATGAGGGGTCGGGCCGGGAGGCGCCCGTCCTCGGTCGGGCCGCGGCCGACGAGCTGCGTGTAGATCTCCACGCCGTCGGACATCGCCACGCGGTGCGCCTGGGTGACCTGCGGCGCGGGCGCGCCGGGTGGTGCTTCTGCGGCTCGCGACGTGTCCTGTCCACCGGCCGCCAAAGCCGCTGCGAGCAGCGGTACGACGAGCAGCGCGCGGAGCCGCGCGGGCCCCCTCCCCAGTCCCAGCATGGCCACAAAGGTATAGACGAACACTATTGTTCGCAAATGCCCGGCATGCCGCTGTCGCCGGGCTGTCGCTTTCGGGGGTGCACGATTACGTTGCGCCGATGTCCGACAACTTCATCGAAGCACCGGCCGAACCGGCCGAGAACCACTACCAGCTCATCGCCGCCATCATCCTCGGCATCGCCGCCACCCTCACGGCCGTGTCGTCCTACATGGCGGCGGTCGTGGACGGCGATGCGCAGGCGGGTCGGGCCGACTCCGCCCGCAGCCTCAGCGACGCCAACTTCTTCTACTCGCAGGCCAACCAGACGGCCGCCGCCGACCAGCAGCTCTTCGTGTCCTACGCCACCGCGGCGCAGGCCGAGGACGCCGAGCTGGCCGACTACCTGCAGACGCTGATGCGCCCCGAGATGGCCGAGGCGCTCCAGTGGTGGTCGAGCACCGACGACGCGGCCACGCCCTTCGACGAGGTCGAGGGCAACCCGTACACGCTCAGCGACCTCGAGGCCGCGCAGGAGCTCGAGCAGCAGTCGCTCACCCAGGTGCAAGACGCCGAGGACGCCGACGCCAAGGGAGACAAGTACGACCTCTCGACCGTGCTGCTCGCCCTCACCTTGTTCTTCGCCGGCATCGCGACGCTGTTCGCGAGCCCCAAGGTGACCGTCGGGCTGCTGGCGGTCGGCGGCGTCAGCCTCCTGCTGGGCAGCGCAGTGCTCGTCCAGGGCCTCACCCTCTGACCTGAGCCCTGACGCGACGGCGGCGCCCCCTCTGAGGGAGCGCCGCCGTCGTCGCGTCTGGGCTGCTGTGCGCTAGCGGTTCGCCGCTAGGGAACGACGACCTGTGCGCTGACGCTGGCCGAGTTGCCACCGAAGTCGGTGACGCCCAGCTCGACGTAGAGGTTCGTGCCGGGATCCAGCGGCTCCAGGCTGTACTGGAGGTTGGGCAGGTCGGCGAACAGCCCGACGTCGGTGGTCGGGGTCCACGTCTGGTTGCCCTCGGCGTCGATGGTCAGCACGTTGGGCACGATGATCCCCGACGGGTCCGCGGTGAGCTCGCCGTAGGTGCCGAGGTCGGCGTTGTAGGCGTAGTAGGTCTCGTTCAGGACGTCGCCGGTCTCGCTGTTGAGGATCAGGGTGAGCAGCACGTCCTGGGCCACGTCCGGGCTGTCCGGGGCGTAGTACGACATGGGCACGTCGATGGTGAAGGTGCCCGCCTCCTCGTCCTCCGTGAGGCTGAGGTAGGCGTAGGTCGTGTCCTGGCCGTCGGTGATGGTCAGCACCGTGAGGTCGTAGATGCCGAAGGCCTGTCCGGCCTGGTCCTCCACGATCACGGCGGGCTCGTCGCCGATGAAGGTCACCGAGCCGTCGTCGTTCACGATGCCGTAGCTGATCGTCGCCTCTGACAGGTTGGCGGCCGCCGCGGGGTCGTAGGTGCCGAGGATGTTGAGGCCGTCCTCGTCGAAGAAGGTCTCGGCGATCCCGTCGGCGTTGGTGAACGTCGGCTGCTGCTCGGTGGGGATCGACTGGCCGAGGCCGTAGTACGACGCCAGGAAGGTGTTCCACTCACCGGCGGTCTCGACCAGGGTGTAGTCCTGCGAGAAGTAGTCGGCGGGCGGGAAGTAGATCGACAGGCCCGTGGCGCCGGCCATGGCCTGGCCCTCCACCTTGTCGACGATCGAGTCGTTGATGGCCCGCACGAGGGCGTCGGCCTCGTCAGACACGTCGAGGGCCTCGATGCCGATCTGGCTGGCCAGCAGGCCCAGGTCGGTCATGTAGGTGTCCTGCGACGGGTCGGGGCTGCGACCGAAGCCGAGGTTCTTGGCCAGGGTGCGGCCGATGACCGGGGCGACGGTGGCGCCGCGCTCGGCGAGGGCGGCCCCGAAGGTGCCGAGGGCCTCGTCGAGCGCCGGCATCTTCGTGAGGTCGGTGAGCGAGAGCGTGATGCTGTCGCCGGTCTCCTGCTCCGCGGCCTGGGCCTCGAAGCCGTCGATCAGCTCGCTGCCGAGGGCGTCGACGCCGATGCTCGGGTCGTCGGCGATCACCTGCAGCGACGCGTAGTTCCAGCCGTGACCCGGCTCGAGCTCCTGCGAGGCGAGCATCCGGTCGGCATGGGGGGCCAGCACGCTGGCGACCTCGTAGGTCGCCATGAGGCAGGCGTCGAAGCCGAGCAGGTCGAGCTTCTCGACACCGCTGGCCTCGAGGCCCCCGGCGATTGCGGACTCGATCTCGTCGAGGGTCAGCGAGTCGTGCTCCGTGCTCTCGTCGCCGCCCACGCCGGGCCAGGACGCGCCGTGGTCGGAGATGACCAGCGCGTAGTTGGCGGCGGGGTAGTCGGCGATGCCCTGGGCGATGAAGTCGGCCAGGACCTGCGGGTCGCCGGTGTTCACGTCGCCCATGTCGGCGACCTCGGCGGCCTCGCCGGCGCCGATCTCGAGGACCTTGGCGCCCACCCAGTCGTCGATGCCGAGCAGCGGGTCGGCGCTGTAGTCGGCGGCGCGGTCGACCATCGCCACGATGTTGAGGCCGTCTTGCGAGCCCACCCCGGCCATCTCCTCGAGGTCGCCGAGGAGGAACGGCTCCAGGTCGGTGTCCGCGATCGAGTAGGCCAGGACCGTCCAGCCCTCGCCGTCCGCCGCGACCTCGCCGCCGTCGTCGGAGGAGGACTCGTCTTCGACGACGCCCTCGTCGTCATCACCGCTGCAACCGGCCACCACGAGGCCGGCCACCACCATCAGGGCGAGCAGGTTCCTGCGCATCACGCTCCACGCTTCTTCGGCCACCCGATCGGGCGGGGGGCTGGATGTGTAGCAGGGCGCGGGTAACGCCGACGACACCCACCGGCCGCCGGCGGGCAGATGGTCACCGAACGGTGGATTTGTTCCTCGGAAACCTGGTTTCGCGGGGCGCGCTGGCCGCCGAGGGGCTATCCATTCACCCCGGCAGGCAGAACGATCGCAGTGGGGGCACCGATGAGCACGACGGCGACGAAGGGCTCACAACAGGACTACTTGGGCGTCTCGCCGGCCGGATGGCCGCCCTCGCTGCGTCCTCGTCCTCGCATTCGCTGGTGGAGTGCGTCGGACTGCGTCCTTGCGAGGACGGCCCCCGGCTCGCCGAGCCCCGCGCAACCAGTCCTGTCGTGAGCCCTAACAGGTGGATGGCGGGGCTCTACGCGCCCCTTCCGGAGGAGGTCACCTCCTACGAGCTCGACGTGGTGGGCGAGCTGCCCCCCGAGCTCGAGGGCCGCTACCTGCGCAACGGACCGAACCCGGTCGGCCCGGTCGACCCCGCCAGCTACCACTGGTTCACCGGCGACGCGATGGTGCACGGACTGCGGCTCCGCGATGGTGGCGCCGACTGGTACCGCGCCCGCTACGTGCGCTCCACCGCGGTGAGCGAGACCTTGGGCGAGGAGCCGGCTCCCGGCGATCGCCATGCCGGGATGGACACCGCCAACACGAACGTCGTTGGCTTCGGCGGCAGCACGTTCGCGCTGGTAGAGGCCGGAGCACGTCCGGTGGAGCTGTCCTACGAGCTCGACACCGTGATGCACAGCGACCTCGGCGGCACCCTGCCGAACGGGTACACCGCGCACCCGAAGGTCGATCCGGCGACGGGCGACCTCCACGCCGTCGCGTACCACTGGGCCATCCCCCACCTGCAGTACATCGTGATCGGCGCCGACGGACTGGTCCGTCAGGTCGAGCCGATCGAGGTGGCCGACGGACCGATGGTGCACGACTGCTCGATCACCGAGCGCTGGCTGGTCGTCTACGACCTGCCCGTCACCTTCGACCTCGACGCCGCGATGAGCGGTCGCCGCTTCCCCTACGGGTGGAACGACGCCCACCAGGCCCGCATCGGCCTCGTGCCGCTGGGCGGGCGGGGCCACGACGTGCGCTGGTTCGACGTGTCGCCCTGCTACGTGTTCCACCCCCTCAACGCCTACGACGACGGCGACCGCGTCGTGCTCGACGTGGTGCGCCACCCGAAGATGTTCGCCACCAACACCGACGGCCCTGATGAGGGCCCGCCCATGCTCTGGCGCTGGACGATCGACACGGCCAGCGGCGCGGTGAGCGAGGCGCAGCTCTCCGACCAGCCGCTCGAGTTCCCGCGCGTTGATGAGCGGGTGGTCGGCCGTAAGCACGGCACCGGCTACGCCACCGAGATGGGCCTCGACTCAAGCGGCAACGTGTTCTCCGGAGCGCTCGTCCGCATCGACGCGAGCGGCTCCACGCAGCGCATCGACCTCGGCCCGGGACGCAGCAGCGGCGAGTGGGTGATGGTGCCGCGCCACGCCGACGCGGCCGAGGACGACGGCTGGCTGCTCAGCCTCGTGCACGACGCCGAGACCGATCGCAGCGAGCTCACGGTGCTGCCCGCCGAAGACCCAGCCGCCGGACCGGTCGCCCGGGTGCTGCTGCCCACTCGGGTGCCGCTCGGGTTCCACGGCAACTGGGTGCCCGACCCCGCCTGAACCTCAGCCGCGGTCGATCTCGATCCGGCCCTCCGGCAGGGCGGCCTCGCAGCCGGCGAGCGCCTCCACGAACACGGCGTCGAAGCGTCCCTCGGCGCCGCGCTCGGTCCAGTGGCGCAGCGAGATGTCGAAGCAGGCTGTGACCGCGGCGACCATCGCCCGGATGCTGAGGTCGTCGGGCTCCTTGCCGTCGCGCGCTGCCAGCGTGGCGATCACCCGCTCCTCGGTGTGCTCCACCAGGGTGGTGCGCTGGTAGGCCCGCATCGACGGGCGCTCGGTCAGCAGCCGCACGAGCAGGGCTCGGCGCTCGGGCGTGCTCTCGATCTCGTCGACCATCCGGCACAGCGCCTGCACCAGGGCCTCCGCCGCCGACTCATCGGCAGGCCGCTGGACGATCATGTCCTGGATCAGGACGAGGCGCTCCTCGAGGTCGTGGAAGAGCAGCGCCTCCTTGGTCGGGAAGTACCGGAAGAAGGTGCGGGGCGAGACGTCGGCCTGCTCGGCGATCTCGTCGACGGTGGTGGCGTCGAAGCCCTGGTCGACGAACAGGCCGAGCGCCACGTCCACGATCCGCTGGCGCGTCTGCGCGGCGTGCTTCTCACGCAGGGAGACGGGAGCGGCGGCCATGTCCGAACCGTACCGGTGCGCGCCGTCCGCCGGCGGCACTGTGACGGATGACATGTATGCCAGATGGCAGAACTGCCATATCGTGACGGCTCCCCCGATAGCTCTGGAGCACAACCTCGCATGGCCTCTTTCCTCTACCGCCTGGGACACCTCTCTGTCCGCCGCCGCCGCTGGGTGGTGCTCATCTGGGTGGGCCTCCTCGTGGGCGTCGGTGCCGCCTCGACCGCCGCGGGCGGCACCACCAACGACTCGATCAGCCTCCCCGGCACCGAGTCGCAGGACGCCATCGACCTGCTCGACGAGCGCTTCCCGGCCCAGGGCGGGTCGTCCACCCAGGTGGTCCTGGCCGCGCCCGACGACGCGCTCCTGAGCGACGCTCGGCTCGACGCGGTGATCGCGGAGGTCATGGCGGAGGTGGCCGAGATCGACGGCGTCGCCCTGGCCACGCCGCCTGCCGCCACCGGCGCGATCTCCCGCGACGGCACCATCGGCCTGGCCCAGGTTCGCTACCCGGTGTCCGCCCTCGAGGTGGAGGAGACCACCACCGAGGCCATCGTCGAGGCGCTGCAGCCCGCGCACAACGCCGGCATCACCGTCGAGTTCGGCGGCGAGGTCGTGCCCGGCGTCGAGATGGAGCCGCCTTCGTCGGAGCTGCTCGGCCTCGGCGTCGCGGTGCTCGTGCTGCTCGCCACCTTCGGCTCGGTGCTCGCCATGGGCCTGCCCATCGTCACCGCGCTCCTCGGCCTCGGGGTCGGCATCAGCGGCATCGGCCTCATGTCGGCCTTTGTCGACCTCAGCTCGTCCGCACCCACGCTCGCCGTGATGATCGGCCTCGCGGTCGGCATCGACTACGCCCTCTTCGTCGTCACCCGCCACCGCCAGAACCTGGCCCACGGCCTCGACGTGGAGGAAGCAGCCGCCCGGGCCAACGCCACCGCCGGCGGAGCCGTCGTGTTCGCCGGCATCGCAGTGGTGATCGCCATCTCCGGTCTGGCGGTCATCGGCATCCCGTTCCTGACGGTCATGGGCCTGGCCGCCGCAGCAACCGTCGCCGTGGCCGTGCTCGTCGCGGTCACGCTCCTGCCTGCACTGCTCGGCTTCGCAGGGCACAACATCGATCGCTTCCGGGTGCCCGGCCTGAAGAACCGCACCGGCGGCACCCACGAGGGCGACACGCTCGGCACCCGCTGGGCCCGTGGCGTCACGCGCCGCCCGGTGCAGGCGCTGGTCGGCGGCCTGGCTGTCATGGCCGTGCTCGCCATCCCCGTGCTGTCGATGCGCCTCGGCCTGCCCGACGCCGGCTCCGAGCCCGTCAGCAGCACCCAGCGCCGCGCCTTCGACCTCGTGTCGGCGGGCTTCGGCCCCGGCTACAACGGCCAGCTGAGCGTGGTCGTCGACCTCTCGGATGCCCCCGATCCCCACCGGGCGGTCGAGAAGATCGCCATCTCGCTGGGCGGCTACGACGGGGTGGCGTCCGTCGCCCCGGCCGCGCTGAGCGAGGCCGGCGACACCGCTGTGATCTCCCTGGTGCCCACCACCGGGCCCTCCGCGGCCGAGACCGAAGACCTCGTCAACGGGCTGCGCGACGAGCTGCGACCCGAGCTCGAGGCGGCCACCGGCGCCAGCTTCTTCGTGGCCGGCTCCACCGCCGCCAACATCGACATCTCCGACAAGTTCGCCGGTGCGCTGCTGCCGTTCATCGCCCTGGTGATCGGCCTCACCGTCATCATGCTGATGGCCGTGTTCCGCTCGATCCTGGTGCCGATCAAGGCCGCCCTCGCCATCCTCGTGTCGATCGGTTCGTCGTTCGGCGTCGTTGTGGCGGTGTTCAACTGGGGCTGGCTGGCCGGTCTCATCGGCCTCGAGCAGACGATCCCGGTCGTCAGCTTCCTGCCGATGATGATGTTCGCCATCCTCTTCGGCCTCTCGATGGACTACGAGGTGTTCATCCTCAGCCGCATCCACGAGGAGTACCACCGCACCGGCGACGCCAAGGGCAGCGTGCTGACCGGCATCAGCTCGTCGGCCCGGGTGATCACCGCGGCGGCGCTCATCATGATCAGCGTGTTCGGCGCCTTCGCCCTCGGCGACAGCCCGTTCATCAAGATGTTCGGCCTCGGCCTGGCCACCGCGGTGTTCCTCGACGCCACGGTCGTGCGCATGGTGATCGTGCCCGCCGTGATGACCCTCTTCGGCGACAAGGCGTGGCAGCTCCCCCGCTGGCTCGACCGCATCCTGCCCAACCTCGACGTCGAGGGTGAGCAGCTGGTCGACCGGCTCGAGGCCCACGACGCCGAGGTGGCGGCCCGACGCCTGCTCGCCGAGGCCGACGCCGCCCGCCAGGCCGCCAGCGTCTGAGCACCTGCGTACTGAGGGAGTGAGGCCGGCCGTCCGGGGGAACCCATCCCGGACGGCCGGAGCGACCGCACCCGGCAGATGAGGAGGAGAGCGATGCCCGCGCTGACCGCGACCCACGCCAGCACCGTGCCCGAGCCCGACCGCCCCACCG